>NZ_JAJNIR010000016.1:0-50909 GCF_022385935.1 Mammaliicoccus sp. J-M41
GTAAATAAGTGATATCTGTTAAAAGTACTTCTAAAGGTTTCTCTGCTTTGAAATTTCTATTCAATAGATTATGTGTCTTATAATATGGATTTCCTGGTCTTTTCGATTTCTTCACGCGTACTTTACAATTTAATTTATGTTTTTGCATAATCCTTTGTACTTTCTTGTGATTAATTGGTTTATTATTTTTTCTATTTAATAAGGCAGCTATTTTTCTATAGCCATATGTAAAACGATGTTTCTTACATAGTTCTATAATTTCTCGTTCATCCTCAGATATACTGAAATCTTTGTTTTTCCATCTGTAATAATTTGATTTTGGAATATCTAAAGTTTCTAAAATGAGTTTCACTGTATATTTAGATTTTAATTCATTTACTAATTCAACAACTACTTCTGGGACCACTTCCTTTCCAATTCCTTGTACTTTTTTAAAATTTCATTTTCTACTTCTTTGCGCTTTAATTGAAATTTGAGCGATTCAACAGTACTTAACTCTTCTATACCTTTTCCATAAGAATATTGTTTACCCACTTGTTGATTAAACCTATGTGTTTCACCATCTCTATACCATTTCCACCACTTATTAACTTGAGATTCATTTTTAATATTTAAAGTATCCATTATTTCTCTTGTGCTAAATCCTTTGAGTTTCATTTCTACTACTTTATATTTTGTTTCAACTGAATATGCCACTCTTTTCATAGAAAAAACACCTCCGTATAAATTCATTTTAATATGAATTCAACGAAAGTGTTTTTATTTTACTCCCACATCCTGGGGTTAATGCATAGTCGAGGTAACTTGCTTTTGTCTGAATTATGTTGTTTTGTATGATGATTTCTTAAATTGATATACGATGAAGCCGATGATAAATCCGACAACGGCTGGTAATACCCAACCCATTCCAATCGTGAAGAATGGTAAGAATTTTTCGCCAAAAATGATAACTGCATGTGCAAAACCTGTATTTGCGATGAATTCAGGACTTGCTTTAATACCATCAACAAATGAAGCGATCATTGTAAAATATGTCGTAAATTGATAAATGATTTTTGAATGATTAAAGAATGAACTGAATAACGTTAGCAAAATAATTGTAATCGCTAAAGGATATAAAAACATTAATACTGGTGTAGAGTATTCAATAATTTTTGTTAAACCAACATTAGCAAAAATACATGAAATAATACTTACAACTGTTGCAAACATTAAATAGTTTTGCTTTGGAAATAGTTCTGTGAATGTTTCTGAAAAGGCTGTGATTAGGCCAATAGCAGTTTTTAAGCAAGCTACGATAATGATGAGTGATAGTAATATGATGCCGTAATCACCTAAATAATATCGTGCGATTTGAGCTAAAGCTATGCCACCATTTTCACTCGCTTTAAAATGACCTAAACTCATCGTACCCATAAATGCTAATAAACTATAAATAATACCCATTAAAATAATACTAATCGTACCAGATTTGAATGTTTCTTTCGCAATATGATTTGGGTTTGTAATACCTAACTTTTTAATAGTTGATACGATAATAATACCGAATGCAAGTGCAGCTAAAGCATCTAGCGTATTATAACCATCAATGAAACCTTTTAATAACGCGCTGTTTTCATAATCAGGACTAATATTAGCATTTGATACTTGTCCAATTGGATTAATAAACGCTAATAAAATCAATAAGCCTAAAAGGACTAAAAATACAGGATTTAAAAATTTACCGATATATTCTAGAATTTTTGAAGGTTTTTTTGAGAAAAACCAAGCAACTAAGAAGAATAAAATACTAAATATCGATAAATATAATGTGACAGATGAATCTGAAATAAACGGTGTAAATGCAATTTCAAACGATGTCGTTGCAAGCCTAGGTAAAGCATAAAAGGGACCAATTACAAGATAAAGTAAAATCGTGAATATATAAGCATATTTGCGATTTACACGTGTCGTTACTTCAAAAATACCATTCGTCTTAGAAATACCAATTGCGATAATTCCTAAGAATGGTAAACCAATCGCAGTAATTAAGAAACCAATATTGGCCGTTAAAACATTTGATCCTGCCAGTTGACCTAAATGAATAGGGAAGATTAAATTTCCCGCTCCAAAAAACAAGCCAAAAAGTAATGATCCGATATATATATTTTCTTTAAAAGTAAGTTTATTTTTCATGATGATAAATTTCTCCTATTTTTTTAATCAACTTCACTATCTTAATGTGTTTTGTAAGAAGATGTCAAATTGATATTGAGGATATACAAAGAAAGAGCCTAGGACAAGGATGAATACTGTTCTAGGCTCTTTTATGTTTACTTTTGTGGCGCTAACGATCAAGAAACGAAAACAAGATCGTTAGAAATTCTAACGTCCAAGAAAGCGAAACAAGATCGTTAGCGCACCGAATCGCATATCTAAGCTCACCAAATTTCTAGTTATTTCTCATCTCATAAAGTAATCCTTGTGCTGCTTCTAGGTTTGGTTTATCCATATTTTTAAGTGCTTCTGTTATTAGTTGGATTTCATTACCTTTTGCACCGATTTTAATTGCTAATGATTTATAGTGTAGGTTCATATGACCATGTTGTATACCTTCTGATACGAGTGCACGACATGCTGAAAAGTTCTGTGCAAGTCCGACTGATGCTACAATATGCGCTAATTCTTGTGCTGTTTTAACGCCTAGTAAGTCTAATGTAACTTTAGATATTGGTAAGAGGTCTATGCTTCCGCCAATAATGCCAAGTGTTAATGGTAATTCTATTGTACCTACTAAAAATTCGTTATTTCTATCATATTTCCAAGTTGTTAAACTTCTATATTGTCCGTCTTTACTTGCATAAGCATGCGCACCTGCTTCAACGCTTCTCGTATCATTACCTGAAGCTAATACAACAGAGCTAATACCATTCATAACACCTTTATTATGAGTCACTGCTCTGTATGGGTCGATGTGCGCTAATACAGATGCTCTCTCCATACGGTGTGCGACTTCTGCACCGCTTACTTCACCTTTTTCTAAGTCTGAAACGGCAATTTTACCTTCGATGCGAATCACAGATGTTGTTGAATAGTTTGAAAGGATACTCATTAATACGTTTGTATCACTTAATTGAGTTTCTAAATAGTGTGCAATACCTTCAAGAATAGTATTGATAATATTAGCACCCATTGCATCACGTGTATCGATATGAACTTTTAAAGAAAGCATGCCTTCTTCAGGGAATTCATCCGTTTCGATTTTGCGGTAACCGCCACCTCTTTTAAGGATAGAAGGGTAGACTTGATCGGCTACTTGGTGTATATCTGATTCTAAATTTAGTATATCCTTAGATAGTTGAGCAGTATCTGTAACATTATCAAATACGATTTGACCTATTTTAATATTGTCACTTTGAACAACTTTAAGACCACCAGATTTGTTGAAAAGTTTAGAACCGAAACTTGCTGCTGCGACTACTGAAGGCTCTTCGACCATCATAGGTACAGCGTATGCTTTATCTTCTACTATAATTTCAGGTAAGACACCTACTGGTAGCGTACCTTGACCAATGACATTTTCGATTAAATTCTCTAAAAGTTCTTTATCTATTTCTGAATTGTTAAGTAATATTTGCTCAGATTCTTCTTTAATCCAACCATGATCTTTTAATTGTTTGATTTTCTCAGGTCGTGATAAGTGTCTGAAATCTTTCGTTAAAGGTTTCATTAAAGTCCTACTCCTTTTTCTATCATTAATGCTATACCTAAGCCACCACCGATACATGCAGTTGCAATACCCGTTTGCTTATCTTCTTGTTTTAAGGCATGTGCAAGTGTTGTAACTAATCTTGAGCCAGTTGAGCCTAGTGGGTGACCTAAAGCAATCGCGCCACCATAAATGTTAAATTTCTCATCTGGAATGTTAAGGTTCTTTTTAACAGGAATGCTTTGTGCTGAGAATGCTTCTGTCATCTCAACTAAATCGATATCTTGAATTGTTTTTCCAGTCTTGTTTAATAGTGACTCTACAGCATAGAATGGTGCATAACCCATATATAATGGATCACAGCCGATTTCAGCGTGTTGTCCGACAGTTGCTAAGATTGTGTAGTCATGTTCTTTCGCGTATGATTCACTCATTAAAATTAAAGCAGAACCACCGTCGCTTAAAGCTGAAGCGTTACCCGCAGTAACTGTACCGTCTTCTTTGAAAATTGTCTTTAATGTTGCAAGATCTTCTATTGTACTTTCAGGTCTGATTAATTCATCTGAAGTTATTGTTTCACCATTAACATCTTCTAATGGAACAATTTCTTCATTGAATTTACCAGCTTTTGTTGCTTTATCAGATTTTAAATGTGAATTTAATGCAAACGTATCTTGTTCTTCACGGGTAACTTCATATTTAGTTGCAATTGCTTCTGCAGTTAAGCCCATCGCCATATTATGAAAGACGTCTGTTAAACCATCATGCATGAAACTTTTAACAGGTGCGTCGCCTTTTTTAAGCACAAGGTCTGGTGTGTTTGTCATGCTTTCGATGCCGCCTACAGCAACAACATTTGCTTCTCCAAGTTGAATAAGTTGTTTCCCTAAAATGATAGATTTAAGTCCTGATCCACAAACTTCGTTTACTGTCATACCAGGTGTTTCATATGGTAAACCAGCATTTACAGCAATTTGTCGAGCAGCATTTTGTCCCGTACCTGCTTGAACAACGTTACCGAAAATTACATTTTCTATATCTTTAGGATCTAGTTGGATTTTATTAATTGCAGATTTTAAAGCAGCAGTCCCTAATTCTACTGCAGAGTAGTTACTCAATTTTCCTCTGAATTTTCCTACAGGTGTTCTTTGAGCACTTACGATTACAACTTTATTCATATTTTATGTTCTCCTTAAAAATTTATTTATTAATAATTGTCAATATTTAATGTAGTTTGATATCATTCAATATATAAAATAACATATTGAGAGGAAATTATTATGGCAATAGGTATTGATAAATTAGATTTTTACATCCCAAGTTTTTATGTAAGTATGGAAGATTTGGCAAATGCTCGTGGAGTAGATCCAAATAAATTTAAAATTGGTATCGGTCAAAATAAAATGGCCGTTAATCCAGTAAGCCAAGATATTATATCAATGGGGATTAACGCTGCTCAAGATATATTATCTGAACAAGATAAAAAAGATATCGACATGGTGATCGTAGCGACTGAATCAGGCGTTGATCACTCTAAAGCAGCATCAATAGAGATTCATAACCAATTAAATATTCAACCATTTGCACGTTGTATTGAAATGAAAGAAGCATGTTACTCAGCTACAGCAGCTATCCAACTTGCTAAAGACTTCTTATCAAACAATCCGAGTAAAAAAGTACTTGTAATCGCATCTGATATCGCACGTTACGGATTAAATTCAGGTGGAGAACCTACACAAGGTGCAGGAGCAGTCGCTTTACTATTGAGTCATAATCCTAGAATTTTAGAATTAAATGACGATAGCGTTGCATATACAAATAATGTATATGATTTCTGGAGACCAACATCTGAAAAATATCCTGTCGTAGATGGTGCTTTATCTAAAGATGCATACATTGAATCATTCAACACAGTTTGGAATGAATACGCTAAACGTACAGGTCATAAAGTAAATGATTTTGAATCATTCTGTTTCCACGTTCCATTTACTAAAATGGGCGAAAAAGCCTTCAAGACTATTTTAAACGAAAACGTAGAAGATTCAATTAAAAACAGATTAATGGATGCATATCAAGATTCTGTACTATGGAATAGAGACGTAGGAAATATTTATACAGGTTCATTGTATTTAAGTTTAATTTCTTTATTACAAAACCATACATTCCAAGCAGGACAAGAAGTATGTCTATTTAGTTATGGTTCAGGTGCAGTAGCTGAAATATTTAGTGGTTCAATCGTAGAAGGTTATGATAAAGCGCTAGATAAAGAAAAACACTTAGACATGCTTGCATCAAGAGAACAATTATCTGTAGAAGAATACGAAACTTTCTTTAATAGATTTGATAACCAAGAATTTGACTTCGAACGCGAACTCAGACAAGCCCCATATTCAAAAGTATACTTACACAGTATCGCAGATCACATTAGAACATATAAAACAGAAGAATAATAAATAAAGCCTAGGACATCTCAAGACGTCCTAGGCTTTTCAAATTTTTAGGTGTATTTTTTGAGTATGAGTTGTAATACTGAAAAGATGTGAGTTAAAGGTGTGATAAACTCACGAGATCGTAAAAGATATGAGTTAAAGATGCAGTAAACTCACGAGATAGCGAAAATTGAACTTCATAAGTAACAAAGCCTAGGAGGTTGTCCTAGGCTTTTGCTTTTTGTATTAAACTTTTTCAATATATTGATCTTCGTGCTCGACATCTTTACCTACTGGTTCCCATTTAATATAAGTAGTAATGATTAGCCCAACTATAGGCACTAATGCTAATAGCAGCATTGTCTTATTTAATCCTAAGTTAGCTAATATAATTGGAAAAATAAATGTACCAAACATACTACCGAATCTACTCACGGATTCAACAAAGCCTGTTCCTTTACCTCGTAGAATTGTAGGGTATGATAGGGCGGCAATTGCTTTACCTTGAGTTCCTGGTCCACCTGAATGTCCAAATAGGAAAAATGCCACCATTAACGCAATCAACCAAGTATAGGTATGTCCATAAAATAAACCTATAATAATCATGGCTGTCCCTACAATGCTAAACCCAGCAATTGTTAATTTACGTGCGCCATATTTTGTTGTGAGTAATGCACCAGTTAAACCGCCAATGATACCCGCGATATTAATGAGTGCAGTACCTGATAAGGATTCGATTTTGTTTTCTCCGATTATATAAATTGCGATTAAAGGAATATATAGACCGATTGCATAGTACTGCATACCTTGTAATGTTGCAATGGAAGTCGCTAATATTGTTCTTTTACGATAGCGTTTATTAAACAATGTACGTAAAGGATTTTTAACTTCTGTTTTACTAAATGATTCATCTTCACCTTTATTAGGTTCGATATTCACATTGATGTTGTAGTTCTTTACTCGCTTCTGTTAAGGTTTTATTTTTCATTGACCATGATGGGCTTTCGCTTAAATAAAATAATCTTAAAACGAGTATAATCGTTGCGAACACTGCGCCGAGTGCTACGGAATAACGCCATAACCAAGCACCTGTACCAAGAGAATATAACAAAATAACGATAAGAGCCGAAGATACAACGGCGATATACCAAACGACTTGCCAATAGTTGACGTTACGGCCTTTATCTTTTTTATTACTGATTTCTGCTATAAAAGTAAAAGCAACTGGGCTATCCATACCAATTGCAAATCCCATCAATAATCTGAAACATAATAAAATAGCTGGTGCAGGTGATAACGCGGCACCAATCGCCCCGATAATTAAAGAAATCAATGAGACAGATAGAATTAATTTACGACCTAATTTATCGGCGTAAAATCCACCAATTGCAGCACCAAATAATGCACCGAATGGCATTGCTGTCATAATGAATGATAAGTAAGTCGGAGAAAGTTTGAATTCTTGAGTAAGTTGATCAGTTGCTGTACCTAAAATTGTTAAATCATAAGCATCTAAAAATATTGTGCCTAATACGATAATTAATAATAGTGACGTACGCTTTGTCGTCTTACGTTCGTTCACATAATCGATAATATCCTGTTTAGTATGTATTGTAATTGTTTCACTAGCCATAACCATACCCTCCTTAAAAAATCTACACACATTTTGTTGGCAATAAACAGACCAATAATGTGATAATACAGGTATGCTGATTCTACGGATGTTTGTTGTAAATATATACCCTAAGAATCAAAAAATTAACAATTTAAAAATAAAAAGCGCAAGGAGAGGTAATATGCTAACAATATATGGACATAGAGGATTACCAAGTAAAGCTCCAGAAAATACAATAGCATCTTTTAAAGCAGCTTCAGAAATAGAAGGTGTAAAATGGCTAGAGTTAGATGTTGCCATTACAAAAGATAAACAATTAATCATCATTCATGATGACTATTTAGACCGTACAACAAGTATGTCCGGGGAAATAACAGCATTAAACTATGAAGAATTAAAAGAAGCATCAGCAGGATCATGGTATGGTGCGAAATTTAAAGATGAACGCTTACCAACATTCGATGATGTGATAGAAATAGCAAATGAATATAACATGAACCTAAATGTAGAGTTGAAAGGCGTCACTGGCGCGAATGGACTCGTTCTATCTAAAAGTATGGTAAAGCAAGTTAAAGAAAAATTAGCAAACTTAAATCAAAATCAAGAAGTACTCATATCAAGCTTTAACGTCGTACTCGTTAAACTAGCAGAAGAAATCATGCCAGAATATAAAAGAGCTGTCATCTTCCATACGACATCATTCAAAGAAGACTGGAGAACATTGTTAGACTATTGCAATGCGAAGATAGTGAATACAGAAGATGCCAAACTCACAAAAGCAAAAGTAAGAATGGTCAAAGAAGCGGGTTATGAATTAAACGTTTGGACCGTAAACAAACCAGCACGCGCAAACCAATTAGCAAACTGGGGCGTTGATGGCATATTTACAGATAGCGCAGATAAAATGGTGCATTTGTCTGAGTAGAGAGACTAAATAGTTTCTGGCACTAGATTTTCCAAAACAAAAACAGAGGTAAGTCTTCCGTATTAGTGACGGTAGTCTTACCTCTGTATTTATATATCTTACATCATTGCTACTTTTAATAAATCTAGCACGCCGCTTGATGATCCTGGGAATGCAAAGATGAGTTGATTGAGGTCTTTGGCTGTTAGTTTTTGGTTAACGATAAATGTGAGTAGGTTGATTAAGTTTGCTGCATCGTCTGCGTAAATTTCTGCACCAACGAGTTGTTTGTCTGCATTTATTATAATTGTCATTTCTGCTTCTGTTTCATTTTTATATTCAAATACCATTTGTTTACCAAATGGTATGTCTTTTATTGTATATGCTTCGCTTTGCTCTGCATCTTTAACTGTAACACCTATTTGTGAAAGTCTTGGTAATGAGTATAATACTGATGGTATCACTGGATATTGAATTGGGTTTGGATTGATACCTAATATATGAGTCGCGATGTAGTTAGATTCAAATGTTGCTGTTGGTGTTAATTTAGGGATTGTTTTATCTAATACATCTCCGCTTGCATATATGTTGTGTATGTTTGTTCTTAAATAATCATCAACTTGAATACCTTTTTCACTATATTCGATGCCTAATTCGTCTAGTCCTATATTTTGTACATTTGGTTTACGTCCAGTAGCATCTAGAACATAGTCAGTATCAACGCTAAGTCCTGTTTCTGTTGTTACGTGATAACTGTTACCAGTTTGTTGTACTGATTGAACATTTTCATTGAAATGGAATTGTACGCCTTCAGATTCAAGTTTATGAATTAATTTCGCGATGTGTTTTTCATTAAATCCATCTAATGGTTTATCTGTATGGTGGATGACATGAACTTCAGCACCTGATTTAATTGCGATTGAAGCGAATTCGATACTAATAATACCAGCACCAATAAATGTGATGCTATTTGGCATTTTATCTAAAGATAAGAAGTCACGACTATCATGTGTTAATGCGCTACCTTCTATATCTAATTTATTACTATGTTGTCCTGTTGCAATGACGATGTTTTCAGCTTGAATAGGCGTACCTTCAACATCAACTGTATGAGCATCTACTAATTTACCGGCACCCATTATAACTTCGATACCTTGTTGTTCAAACATAGATTTAAGCGTATTGGAAAGGGGATTTATGACAGCTTTCTTATATTGCATCAAGTTCTCCCAGTTTACATGTAATTGGTCAGATTCAATAATTTGAGGATAGTGACTAGCTTCTTCTAATACTTCATAAGGTCCTTCAAGTAAGATTTTGGCATTACAACCGTAATTTGTACATGTACCAGCTATCGTGTCTTTTTCTATAATGGCTACAGATTTGCCTGCATGTTTTAACGTTAACGCAGCGTGCCATGCAGCATGACCACTTCCTATAAATACAACATCAAATTTTTTCATAGTTTATCACCCTTTATATGTTATTTATTTAATTGCTTTCTTAAAGTTGTTTCTAATTGATCCATAATGTCTTTCGTTTGTTTGTATAATTCTAAATTCATATCTTCTGATACACATTTAGAGATAGCATCGTAAATAGGTTGCTTTTGATCTTTCCCTTTTTGAGTTAACGAAACAATTAATTGTCTTTTGTCTTGGTCTGATTTTTGTCGAGTGACCCATCCTGATTGTTCTAATCTTTTAAGTAGTGGGGTAAGCGTGTTGCTTGAAAGGTCCAATTTATGACCAATTGAATGTAATGTTTGAGGATTTTCCTCCCATAATGAAAGTAAGACTAAATATTGTGAGTAAGTTAAACCAAATGACTTAAGCTCTTTTTCATAAAATTGGGCAAATAATCGACTTACATTATATGCTGAGAAACAAACTTGATTGGCTAGTTTCATATTGTAATCCATAAAATACTCCTTTCTATCGTGTGCGATTGATTATATATTAAATTATCGTGCGCGATTAATCAAATGTGGTGCTCACAAATTGAAAAAAGGTACTAGAATTGATAACTTGTAATTAATACAAAGTAAAGATTGTCCTTTTACAGAAATTGTAATAATATAAATTTAAAGATGAACATGTAGTCGTGGAGGGATGGTTGTGAGTGAAAATCATGACAAAGATATTAACGAGGAAATAGAGAAAGAATTGCTAGAATATCTAGAGAATAAAGACGAAATTGAAGCAGCAAAGCCTAAAAAGAAAAAATATATGAGCATGGTATTTCTATGCAGTTTAATCATTGCGTTGCTATATATTTCTAGAATTGTTATGAATATTTTTTAAAGACATAAAAACAGAGCAGCATCCAATCGCGGATGCTGCTCTGTTTGTTTATTTATCAATACGATACGTTTTCTTACCGTTATCATATAAATCGTCATACACTTTTCCAGATATTTTGGCATTGTAACTTGCCATGCCTTTATCTTGTACATCTTTCACATTAATAGCCATCATCATATTTGGATTATTTTTATCATATGAAATGAACCAACCTATTTGTTGTCCTGTCTCACCTTGTTTCATCTTGAGTTCAGCTGTACCTGATTTACCAACTAAGTTGGCATATGATCTATAAATATCTTCTCTATGTGTTTTGTTAACGACTTGTTGCATACCGTCTGTTAACAACTTAATATTTTCCTGGGAAATGATGTTCTTCTTCCAGACTTTATTTTTCGTATCTTTCAGTACATGTGGTGCATTCACATTACCTTTGTTCTCTAATGCGCTGTATATTGAAAGAATTTGAACAGGATTGATTAATATTTCACCTTGGCCATAACCTGAGTCAGCTAACAATATTTCATTATCTAAGTTCTTATTTGAAATTTGTGCATTGTAGAATGGATAATCACTCGGGATATCTTCACCAACACCAAGGCGTTTCATTCCTTCTTCGAATTTTTTGCTGCCTAATTCAAGTGCAACTCTCGCAAAGAAGATATTATCTGATGATTCAATAGCTTGTTTTAAGTCAATATCGCCATTCACGACCTCATATCTTGTAACGTTGTAGTCACCCCAAGATTTATCTTTTTGCCAACCTTTTCCATTAATTTTATAACTTGTTTTGCCGTCTAATGTCTTATTGTTTAAGCCAATCATGGCTGTTAATATTTTTTGAGTCGAACCCGGTGATGTCGTAATTTGGAACTTATTAAGGAGTGGCTCTTTATCATCTTCAGTTAATTTCTTATAATCTTCATCGTTCATTCCATTCATAAATGGATAAACATCATAAGATGGCGTGCTGACAAGTGCTAAGAGTTCACCAGTTTTTGGATGAATAGCAGTCCCCGAACCGTAGTCATCTTTCATGTTGTTATAAATACTTTTTTGGACTCTAGCATCAATGGTTAATTTAATATCTTTACCGTCTTTTTTCTTTTTCTCGATTAATGTATCTATCACTTTATTTTGATCATCAATAATTGTGACACGGTATCCGTCTTTATTTTGAAGTTCTTTATCGTATAGTTTTTCGATACCTTTTTTACCAACGATGGCATCCTTTTTATAACCTTTAAATGCTTTTTGCTTCAATTCTTCTGAATTAATAGGGCCAACGTATCCAAGTAAGTGCGTTGTTGCTTCTTCAAACGGATACTCTCGACTTTCTGTTTCCTGTGATGTGAGATGATACTTTTCAACAAAATTCTTTAAATCTTGATTCATATCTTGAACAGTCTTGAGAGGGACGAATGTATCATCTTTAACCCAATCCTGTTCTGTTTGTTGTTTAATATACGATTCTGAAAGGTCTAACTTTTCAGCGATTGCTTTGTAATCACTTGTGGAAACATTATTAGGAACAATACCAACTTCATGTGCTGTTCCTGTAGTGGCTAACTCTACATTGTTTCGGTCTAAAATCTTACCACGTTCTGATTTCAATGGTTCAATATTGATGGATTGATTTTTCTTCATGCCTGGAATAATGACACTTTGATTCCAATCCAATTTCCAATCTTTATCTTCTTTAATAAAGTTTAATTTAACGTCATGATTAATTTTGCCGTAATTCGTTTGCAGTTCATACTTTGCTGTGACTTGCTTTTTGTTTTTCGAAACCTTTTTGATATCACGATCTTTAATGTTGATATCTTTGACGCCGAGACTGTCATAAATCTTAATAGGGCGGTCTGTCATTTCTACTTCACCATTATCGTTTTTAGATTGGTAAGTACTATTTTTAAAGACTTGCTTAACGTTTTTATCTTCAATGGCATCAATTGTTTCGTTTATTTTCTTATCTTTAGATGCATAAAAGAATACGCCTGAACCAACAGCGATGATTACAATCACGATGGCGATGATTAATTTTTTCATAAGAATCCTCCCAGAATTAGGACTAAGAATGAGTGTTTCAGTTATTCAAGTTGTGAATACAAATATAACATAAATAATCAATTTACCCTTATTATGAAAGTTTATTAATGGAGTAATATACACTTTAATTAAGAGTTATTTTATTAATAAAGAGAAATAATACGCTTGAAAGATGGTTGCTTATATATACTTTTAAATTTGATGAGCGTATAAATATATATATGCTTTTGATGTCATCAATCGTTAACGTTTTATTCAATTTATTAAATATGATTAGGAGATTAGATATGATATTTTCTCAAGCTAAAAGATTACTAATAGGTAAACCAAAGAAAAACAAAGAGTTACAAAATGAAAAGATTAGTAATACAAAAGCGTTAGCCATACTTTCATCAGATGCATTGTCCTCTGTAGCATACGGACCAGAGCAGATTTTAATTGTGCTCTCAGTGTTAGGTGCTATAGCAGCTTGGTATACACTACCGATTACGGCATTTATTTTGATACTGTTAATCACATTAGTGCTGTCATATAGACAAGTTATTTACGCTTATCCTCATGGTGGTGGTGCTTATACCGTTTCAAAACATAACTTAGGAGAAAAATGGTCGCTACTAGCAGGTGGGTCGTTACTTGTAGACTATATATTAACAGTCGCTGTTAGTATTTCATCAGGTACTGATGCATTTGTAGCCGCATTTCCATCTTTATATGAAAAACGAATTTTAATAGCATGTATTTTAGTCGTATTGATTTTAATTTTGAACTTAAGAGGTTTAACAGAATCTGCAACGTGTTGTCGTATCCCGTATATTTATTTATATTTGGTTTGATTATGCTTATTGTTGTTGGTGTATGGAAAGTAGCAACTGGCCAAGCTGAACCACAAACAATATCCGTTGTCGGTAGCTCAGTACCGGGTGTAACGTTCTTTCTATTACTAAAAGCATTTTCATCTGGTGCATCATCTTTAACAGGTGTTGAAGCGATATCGAACTCAGTTAAAAGTTTCAAAGATCCCGCACCCAAAAATGCAGTTAAGACTTTAATCGCAATGGGAAGTATTTTAGGGTTTATGCTTGTAGGTATGGTCTATTTAACTTATTTCTATGGCATTATGCCACAAAGAGAAACGACTGTATTATCTCAACTTGCGAAACAAGTCTTTGGAGAAAATGTGATATTCTACTTTATTCAAGGTGCAACAGTACTCATTCTGATATTAGCGGCTAATACTGGATTTACAGCATTCCCACTACTCGCAGCAAATATGGCTAAAGATAAGTACATGCCACATATGTTTACAGTTCGTGGTGATAGATTAGGTTATTCGAACTCTATTATTATATTAGGTGTTTTAGCAATATTTTTAATAATAGGCTTTAACGGCAAAACTGAAAACTTAGTTCCACTATATGCAGTGGGGATGTTCATTCCGTTTACGTTAGCACAACTCGGTATGATGATAAAATGGATCAAAGAAAAACCGAAACATTGGAAAAAGAAATTAGCAATCAATACATTAGGTACTGTTATAACATTTACAATATTTATGATTTTACTCATAACAAAAATGCCACACGTGTGGCCAATCTTAATCTTTTTACCGATCGTCGTATTGATGTTTGTTCGAATTCATAAACACTATATAAATATCGCGAAAGAATTACACGTTTCAGAATCACACAAAAGCACTACAACAAAAAGTAAGAACTTAGCCATTATTCCAATAAGCGGTATCACAAATGCAGTAGATAAATCTATCGCATATGCAAAATTAACATCTGACGATATCATCGTTGTACACGTAGCAGTAGGTGAAACAAATGAGAAGAAATTACAAGCGAAATGGAAGTCATTGTACCCAGATATACGACTTGTCGTATTGCATTCAGAGTACAGAGACGTCATTAAACCTATCACGCGTTTTATAGATAAAATTAATCATAAAGCAACAGCAGAAGATTATTTAATAACTGTTATCATACCGCAATTTATTACAAATAGAAGATGGCATAATTTATTACACAATCAAACAAGCTTTATGTTAAAAGTGCATTTATTCTATAGAAAGAATATCGTCATATCAACGATACCATACAAATTAAAACATTAAACTGAAAATCGTTTGTATTTTACACCTATATATTTAAAAAAAGCAGAGGAAACAATCAAAAGATTGAATATTTCCTCTGCCTTTTTAATGCAATAAAACTGAAATTAACCGAAAGTTTGAATGCAAGTCTTGATTAAATCAATAATGCTTGTAATAACACCAGCGATATCCATTTGCAAAACCTCTTTCCTTTTAAGATACATTAAGTATAAATAAACTTAACCCATTTATGTTAAAAGTTTCCTATAAAGCCAAAAATCATACATAACTGCCAATGAGTTAAAAAACAACGTACAAATATGCACAAAAATCCATCATTTAGGGAATGTGAAGAGTTTTAAACAGTTTGGAAAAAAAGAAGATTAAAGAGAAAAAGAGTTGAGAAAACATATAAATTGGACATTCTAATATTTGAATGAGCATTTACA
The DNA here is from genome assembly GCF_022385935.1 of Mammaliicoccus sp. J-M41. NCBI lineage: Bacteria > Bacillati > Bacillota > Bacilli > Caryophanales > Staphylococcaceae > Mammaliicoccus > Mammaliicoccus sp. J-M41. Next base: position 15,533 of record NZ_JAJNIR010000016.1, read on the forward strand.
AGTGATTTGACATTTTCTAATTTGTGTTAAAATAATTGGTATAAATGACAATATAAATAATAACAATTCAAAATAACTTATGGGGTATGCAAATATGGAAAATATTTTAAACATTAATGATAATGAAAAAAGAGTGCTAAGAGAAATATATAATCATCATAATATTTCACGTACTCAAATATCCAAAAACCTTGAAATTAATAAGGCAACTATTTCTAGTATTTTGAATAAATTAAAAATAAAATCTTTAGTTCGTGAAGTTGGAGAAGGGGATAGTACAAAAAGTGGGGGAAGAAAGCCTATTCTTCTTAAAGTAAACCATCTTTATGGCTATTTTGTTTCTTTAGATCTAACTTATAGTTCAGTTGATATTATGTATAATTATTTTGATGGAAATATAATAAAACATCAATCATATGAGTTACCAGATGATAAAGCTAGTAGTATATTAAAAGTGTTGAAAGAAAATATTGATATCAGTAATAAATATGAAACTTTAAATGGTTTATTAGGAGTATCAGTCTCTATTCATGGTGTTGTAGATAACGAACAAAATATTACTTATTTACCATTTCATGATACAGAAGATATATGTCTCTCTCAAGAAATCAAAAAATTTGCAAATGCTCCAGTTGTAATCGAGAATGAAGCAAATTTATCAGCATTATATGAACATAATTTTAATCGTAATAATGCCCACAAAAATCTTATTTCTTTAAGTATACATAAAGGGATAGGTGCTGGCCTTATCATTAATGACCAATTATATAGAGGGGAAAATGGAGAAGCAGGAGAAATAGGCAAAACACTCATGTCGAAAATGGTTGATAATATAGAAACTTTTCACAAAGTTGAGGATATATTTTCACAAGAAGCCCTTTTACAGAATATTAGCATGCAGATGAACGAGCGTATAACTTTGAAAGAGCTAATAAAGTATTATAATGACAAGAATCCAATTGTAATTGAAGAAATGAAACAATTTATTAGTAAAATTGCAGTTCTCATACATAATTTAAATATTCAATTTAACCCCAGTGCGATTTATATAAATTGTCCATTATTTAATGAAATGCCTACAATTTTGGAAGAAATTAAGAATGAGTTTAAACGATATGATCGTAATGATATTCAAATTCAGTTAACATCAAATGTGCAATTCGCTACTTTATTAGGTGGTACTTTATCAATAATGCAAAAAATATTAAAAATTGATGACTTATACTTAAATATCAGATTATAAATAATATATCCACATAAACCGTACTAGATAAGCTTCTAGTGCGTTTTTTTCATGATATTTATATAGTAAGCGTTTACATATTGCAATAAGTGTGCTATATTATCTCTAAAGTTAGTTTGTTTATTAAACTAACCAACTAAAATCTAGGAGGATTTCCATGACATACTTTAACGTTGACAATATAAAATACGAAGGTTCTAAATCAAATAATATTTATAGTTTCAAATACTATAATCCAGATGAAAAATTAGGTAATAAGACTATGGCAGAGCATTTAAGATTTAGTGTTGCATACTGGCATACTTTTACTGCTGACCTATCGGATCCATTTGGTGTTGGTGCAGCTGAACGTGATTGGGATAATCTGGATGAGATGGGGAAAGCTAAAGCTCGAGTTGAAGCAATTTTTGAGTTTATGGAAAAATTAAATATTGAATATTTCTGTTTCCATGATGTAGATATTGCGCCAGAAGGTAAGAATTTAAAAGAATCTAATGAAAATTTAGATATAATTGTAGATTTAATTCAAGAAAAAATGAAAAGTACGGGTAAAAAATTATTATGGAATACGACTAATAACTTTACACATGAACGTTTTGTACATGGTGCAGCTACTACTTCTAATGCTGAAGTATATGCATACGCGGCAGCCAAAGTGAAAAAATCATTAGAAATTGCTAAAAAGCTTGGTGCAGAAAACTTTGTATTCTGGGGCGGCCGTGAAGGTTATGAAAGTTTACTAAATACTGATATGAAATTAGAGTTAGACAATTTAGCTAATTTCTTTAAAATGGCGAAGGACTATGCTAATGAAATAGGCTACGAAGGACAATTTCTAATAGAACCTAAACCAAAAGAACCAACTTCTCATCAATATGATACTGATGTTGCTACAGGACATGCCTTTTTACAAAAATATGGTTTAGATAAAATATTTAAATTTAATATTGAAGCAAATCATGCAACATTAGCTGGCCATACATTTCAACATGAATTAAGATATGCGCGTGATAATCAATTATTAGGTTCAGTTGATGCAAACCAAGGGCATCCGTTATTAGGATGGGATACGGATGAATTTCCAACTGACGTTTACGATACGACTTTAGCGATGTATGAAATATTGAAAAATGGTGGATTAAACCCTGGTGGATTAAACTTTGACGCTAAACCAAGAAGAACATCATTTAAACAAGAAGATTTAATCCTTACGCATATTGCGGGTATGGATACATTTGCATTAGGTCTTAGAGTTGCTCACAAAATGATTGAAGATAATTTCTTTGAAAATATTATAAATGATAAGTATCAATCATTTAATGAGGGAATCGGTAAACAAATAGTTGAAGGTAAAACTTCATTTAAAGAATTAGAAGAATATGCTTTAAACATTGATAAAATCGAAAATGAATCAGATCATCTAGAAGTGATTAAGACTCAAATTAATCAATATATTTTAAATATTAACAATGGAGATTGATAATTATGGAATATGTAATTGGCATCGATATCGGTACGAGTGGATTGAAGTCAGTTCTTGTCAATAAAGAGGGATTAGTTGCTGATTCATATAGTGTTAACTATGAAACATATCATCCTAAGTCAGGTTATAGCGAGATGGACCCTAATATTTGGTATGAAGCGACAATTGAAAGTTTAAAATATTTATTAAATAAGTATGGAGAACAATCGATTTCAGGTATCAGTTTTTCAGGTCAGATGCACGGTTTAGTAGTAGTTGATGAAAAAGGAGAAAGTATAAGACCAGCAATTCTATGGAATGATACGCGTACTTCACAAGAAGTAGAAAACATTAAAAATGCTGTAGGATTAAAGCAATTACTTAATTACACTCAAAATACAGTACTTGAAGGATTCACACTACCAAAGTTAATCTGGTTGAAAAATCATGAACCTGAAAACTACAATAAAATTTTTAAATTTATGTTACCAAAAGACTATGTTGTCTATAAATTGACTGGAAATATATATACTGAACCATCAGATGCTTCTGGTACTATATTGTATAACATAAAATCGGAAGAATGGTCTGAAGAATTACTCAACACTTTACGAATCAATCCAAATATTTGTCCAAAAGTGATTGGATCACATGAAAAAAGTGGTGTATTAGTCGATAAACTGAAAGATCAGTTGAATATTAGTGTGGATATTAATGTCTATCAAGGTGGAGCTGATAATGCTTGTGGTGCGCTTGGTTCAGGTATTACAGATGAATCAAAACAGCTTGTAAGTATTGGAACTTCAGGTGTGGCCTTATCTATAGAGAATGATACGAATTATCAAAATGATGGTAGCATGCATTATTTTGCTCATTGTGTTCCTAATCAAAAATATATAATGGGTGTCACGCTATCAGCTGGATACAGTTTGTCATGGCTTAAAAATTTAATAAGTAAGTCGGATGATTTTAGTGTATTTCTAGAAGATTTTTCCCAGTCTAAAATTGGTGCAAATGGATTATTATATACACCATATTTATTGGGAGAACGTACGCCATATAATGATGCAGTTGTAAGAGGTAGCTTTATAGGATTAGACGCTAATACAACTCAATTAGATATGAAGCGGTCTGTTATTGAAGGAATAACTTATTCTATTAATGAAAGTATAGAGATTATGAAAAATAATAACATCGCTATTCAAGAAATTGTATCAATTGGTGGTGGTGCTAAAAATAAAGAATGGTTACAAATTCAAGCAGATGTCTTCGGCGTAACGATTGTTACACGTACTGAAGAGCAAGGACCAGCTTATGGTGCCGCTATGTTAGCAGCTATGGGAGAAAAATGGTTTAAATCATTTAAAGATCTAAATGATGCTTGGATTGAGTATAAAGAAAAAATAGTACCAATTACTGAACATATAAATTCTTATCAAACGTTATTTAACATTTATAAAAATGTATACACTGCCACTCAGCCAATAACAAAAGATTTAACTCAATTTAAATAGCATATCAGGGAGATGGGGTAATGAGTAGTTATGATAATAAGAAGTTTATCTTTAAGATTGCTTTAATAGCAACGCTTGGTGGATTATTATTTGGTTATGACACAGCAGTAATTTCTGGTGCAGAACAATCATTACAAAAATACATTACAGCAGATTATGGGAGTTTCATTCATGGTATAACAGTTTCTAGTGCCTTAATCGGCTGTATTATAGGAGGATTACTTTCTTCTAATGTTTCGAAAAACTTTGGAAGAAAGAAATCTTTACAAATAGCTGCAATTTTATTTATAGTTTCTGCAATTTTATCTGGTTATCCGGAGTTTCTATTCTTTAATCGTGGTGAGGCTTCTCTTGGATTACTTGTTATGTTTAATTTATATCGTATTATAGGTGGAATAGGTGTTGGATTAGCATCAGCAATATCACCAATGTATATTAGTGAAATATCACCTTCATCAATTCGAGGTAGGCTAGTATCTTGGAATCAGTTTGCAATTATATTCGGTATGTTAGTTGTATATTTTGTAAATTACGGTATTACATTTGGTAGAACACAAAATTGGATTGATATTATTGGTTGGAGATATATGTTTATTACCGAAGCAATTCCAGCTATAGTATTTTTCATTTTATTATTTTTAGTACCAGAAACACCAAGGTATTTAATTTTAGCTAATAAAGATAAAGAAGCATTTTCAGTTTTAAGCAAAATATATACATCCAAACAGCATGCTAAAAATGTACTGAATGATATATTAGCTACAAAAAGTAAAAATAATGAATTGAAAGCACCATTATTTAGTTTCGGTAAAACTGTTATTTTTACAGGGATTTTACTCTCTATTTTCCAACAGTTTATTGGAATTAATGTAGCACTATACTATGCACCTAGAATATTTGAAAATTTAGGTGTTGGTAGTGATGCATCAATGATGCAAACAGTTGTTATGGGATTAGTTAATGTAATATTTACTTTAGTAGCAATAAAATATGTCGATAAATTTGGTCGTAAACCGTTACTTATTATAGGTTCAATAGGAATGGCAATTGGTATGATTGGCATGAGTGTCTTAACAGCCAGTGGTATATTTGGTATTATCACATTGCTATTTATGGTTATTTATACAGCTTCATTTATGATGAGTTGGGGTCCAATTATTTGGGTGTTATTATCTGAAATATTCCCTAATAGAATTAGAAGTGGAGCAATGGCAATAGCGGTAGCAGTGCAATGGTTAGCGAACTTTACGATTACTTCTACATATCCATTCTTAATGGATATTAGTGGCACAATGACATATGGATTTTATGCAGCAATGAGTATATTATCTGGTATATTTGTTTGGAAATTCATTCCTGAAACTAAAGGTAAGACATTAGAAGAACTAGAATCTATTTGGCAAAAGGATAGAAAAACAAAAGCAGATAATAGCGAGTCTAAAGTTTTTACAGAATCTCTACAAGAAAGAAATTAAACATGTAGATTATAAAAACCACTAAAGTTCTGATTGAAAAATCATTTACTTTAGTGGTTTTTGAGATTTAAAATATAACGATTATATTAAAAGTATCAGTGAAATATCTCTGAATACATTTCAATTTACATTGTATTTGTTACAATAGTAAAGAACATGTATATAACTTATTTAAAATTATTTAGCGAATATATTATAAATTAACAAGGGAGTGATTCTTTTGAAGAAGCAGCTGTTCTCTGGTCTTGTACTTATGTCGGTTGTGATATTGAGTGGTTGTACGATTAGTATTGGTGGAGGTTCAAATGATGACAAGTCATCTGAAAATGCTCAAAAGGGTGAATCACAAGATAATCAGTCTAATGATTCATCAAACAATGAGGATAATAGTAATGAAAGTGGCATTAAAGATGAATCGAATATCACTGAACAACAGAGTATTGCGATGGCTATGTTAGATCCTAGTGTTGAAGATGATATTGTAACAGGTGATGAATTATTATCTGGAAAATATACGCAAACTTTTGGAGCTGGTGAGAAGAAAGAACGTAATATTGATACGTTAGAACTTGCTGAAAGTCCGGAACTAAATAAGATGAAAAACAAACCAAATGGTATGAAGTTCTATAGTTTGAATGCTACTAAAGGTAGCTATGCGACAATAGTCGGTGTAAATAAGGATGAAGTTGTATATATTAAAACACAAAGTGCTGTTCAAGATTTTAATGATGTCATAGATAATGGAACAGTAGATCGTTTGAACATTGCTGATTTATATAAGAAATATAAAGATAATCGCAAAGTTTCTAATGTAGCAAGTAAGATTGAGTATGTAGATCCATTACCTTCTAGTGATGATGATTCAGATGAGGATAACAATTCTAACGAGAATGTAAATAGTGATGAATACTACGCGAAGGTATGGTTAACGGCTTTACCGAGTTATCGAAATATGGATGAAAGTGAAATGAATGCAGAGCTTGAATTTAATAATCTTGAGGGTGAGTATTTAAATCCGTATAACAAAGCAAATACGGTGAAATATCCTAAAGGTGTGTATCGTTTGGCAGGTTATCCTACTGCTGCTGGACATGTTGTATATAAGAATAATGGAGATGGTACGATTTCTATTTATAATGTGCCTTCACATTTTCATGATGAAAGATGGACAGAAGATGATGATTACTCTCAAAAAGAGTCTGAAAAGATTTTAAACAATCCGAAAGTTGTTAAGCTTTATGATGCGTCTGACGAACAAATAGAAAGAACTGTGAAAATGTTTGATGGATCATCTTCTATGGATGATGATGTTTCAGATGAGGATAGTAATTCTGAAAAAGTAACACGAGAGAATGTTATTGATAAAGTAGAATCGTATGAAGGTGAAACGTTAGATACAGATAAATATACGTTTAAAGAGCCTGAGAAGACAGATGAAGGTAAATGGGGCTTCTCATTTGAAGATAAAGATGGCAATTTAGCAGGTTCGTATATTATAGATGATGACGGCAAAGTGACTGAGTATGATGAAGATGGAGAAGAAGTCGGATCAGGATATTAATATATTGAAAGACCTTTGAGCGTAACGTTCAAAGGTCTTTTTATTATACTAATAAATATTTTTTAAAGCTTTATGTAATGTGTAACTTCTGTTTAATTGTCCTTTATTGCAACTTATTGTACACTGTATGTAAGCGCTTACTAAATGCAAGTATTTTAATATAGTAAATATGAGGAGAATATATATGAAGGATAAAGTGATCATTGTAACGGGTGGTAGCAGTGGTATGGGTAAAGCGATGGCAACGAGATTTGCTGCAGATGGTGCAAAAGTTGTCATAACTGGACGCTCACTTGAAAGACTTGAAGAAGCGAAAAAGGATATAGAACAAGAAGAAGGACAAGTATTATGTATTGATATGGACGTACGTGATCCAGAACGTGTTCAGTATACAGTAGATGAAACGATTAAAACATTTGGTAAAATAGACGGATTAGTCAATAATGCAGCAGGAAATTTCATTTGTGCAGCTGAAGATTTATCTTATAACGGTTGGAATTCAGTTATTGATATTGTATTAAATGGGACTTTTTATTGTTCGCAAGCAGTAGGTAAAGAATGGATTAAGAGTGGTCATAAAGGTCGTATATTGAATATTGTAGCAACATATTCATGGACAGCTGGTGCAGGAGTTATACATTCAGCAAGTGCCAAAGCAGGTGTGCTTGCTATGACGAGAACATTAGCAGTTGAATGGGGAAGTAAATACGGTATTACGGTTAATGCTATTGCACCTGGACCGATTGATAATACGGGTGGTGCGAAGAAATTAACGTTATCTGAAGATGCTAGACAACAAACATTAGATAGTGTTCCTGTAGGTAGAATGGGCCAACCTGAAGAAATTGCAGGATTAGCAAGATTTTTATTCTCAGATGAAGCGGCTTATATCAATGGCGATTGTATCACAATGGATGGCGGTCAGTGGTTAAATCGAAATCCATTTTAATATTAAATAACCTTTCACCTCGAATGTATTATAGGTGAAAGGTTATTTTTTTATTAAACGATACTTAACATACGTTCTAATGATTGTTTCGCAAAATGCGATGTTTCTTTATCTACTTTAATAATGTTTGATTGATCTCCGGCAATGATTTTATCTAAGCACCATGCGAGATGAGGTAAGTCAATTCTATTCATTGTTAAGCATGAACACATAAGTGGATTAAGTGATTCAATTGTAATATCTGTATATGTTTCTTTTAAACGTTGCACGAGGTTCATCTCAGTACCAATCACCCAGTGAGAACCTTTTGGCGCATTTTTTATTTTGTCGATAATATATTTAGTTGAACCTGCATAGTCTGCCATTTGGACAATATCAAATTGACACTCTGGATGTACAATAACATTCACGTCTGGATCTTTTTGTCGCGCTTGATCTATATGAATGGGGTAGAACTTTTCATGAACAGAGCAATGTCCCTTCCATAAGATGATTCTAATATCTTCATCACGACCGTCGAAGTCCAGTTTCTTTTGTATAGGATCCCAGACAGCCATTTCTTCAAGTTTAATGCCTAATTTATAAGCGGTATTACGACCTAAATGTTGATCAGGCAAAAATAATATACGTTTATCTTGATCTAAAGCCCATTGAATCACACTGTCAGCATTACCACTTGTCACACATGAGCCACCATTTTCTCCGACGAATTTTTTGATTGCAGCAGTCGAGTTCACATAAGTAAGCGGTAGAATATTATCACCTAAACGATTCGTTAATATATCATAGCCATGAAGCGCTTGTTCAATATTCGCCATATCTGCCATAGAGCAACCTGCAGATAAATCAGGTAAGTAAATATCTTGATTATCGTCAGTCAAGATGTCAGCAGTTTCAGCCATAAAATGCACACCATTAAAGACGAAATATTGAGCCTTTGTATTCTCTTTACAAATACGTGCAAGTTCAAGCGAGTCACCCATAATATCAGCAAATTGAGCAACTTCATTTTTTTGATAGTGATGCGTTGGCATAAATAAACGATCACCTAATGAAGTTTTAATGGATTTGATTTTGTCTTCAAGTTCTTGATGAGACATTTTTATGTACTTTTCAGGAATAGATTGGGCATTCTCAATTGTGAGATTAAACATTTATATAACCACCTTTGCAGAGATATCTAATGCATGTTGCTCATAAAATAACGAACCTATAGAAATATAATCGACGCCCGTTTCAGCGTAGTCGACAACATTTTTAATATTGATGTTACCGGATGCTTCAGTTTGTATATGTTCAGGCACTTTCGCAATATGTGCTTTTATCCATTCCGGTTTGCAATTATCAAACATAATGATATCCACATTGGATAAAATGGCTTCATCTAAAGCTTGTTCATCTTCAATTTCTATTTCGATTTTATCCATTGGTCCGATATGTTGCTTAGCTTTAGCAACAAGTTCACGAATCGATGGACTGAAACTGATATGATTGTCTTTTAACATTAATCCGTCATTAAGCGTTCGACGGTGATTATAGCCACCACCAATAAATACTGAATATTTCTCAAACATACCTAATCCTGGCGTTGTCTTTCTCGTATCTACAATCTTGACGTTTGTATGCTGAACTTTTTGGACGATTTCATGTGTAGCTGTAGCGATACCGGACATTCTTTGAATTAAATTTAAAGTGATGCGTTCCATCGTCAAGAGGGTCGAAATACTACCTTCAATAACAGCGAGCTTCTGACCTTTCTCTATGAACGTACCTTCTTGAACGAACAAATTGGTCGTAATAGCATCATCAATCAGTTTAAAACTTTCTTGAATGATCATTTCACCACAAAATATGCCTTCTGATTTACTTAAAAGTGTTAATGTACCTTGTTGAGTGGCGTCGAATAAGCTTGAAGACAAATCACCATAATGGTTATCTTCAAGGTAAAATTGTTTGAGTTTTTCTTGGACGTATAACTTGTTTAACATGAATTGAATCCTCCATTAGTATTTCGATATCAGTATATTGCAGTATTGGTTCAGTATTCGGATAATCTAATCTGTAGTGGACACCACGTGATTCCGAACGACTTAAAGCCGATAAACAGATCATTTCTAAAGTCTTTACTTCTATATATTTCTGCCAATCTGATTGAGTCCATTCAGCTAAAGTCATCGCATTACTTAGACAATTTTGTATGTTATTTAAGTAAGCTGTGATGTCTGGACCATTACGCTCTATACCTAACACTTTAAAAGTTTGTTGACGAAAACCTTGTATGTCTTCATCACTTATTTTAGGAATATGTCGTTGCTCAGATTCACTAATATGAATATCTCTTATTTCAGATTGATGAATAGTTTCTCCGCAAAGATGTCCCATAACAAGTGCTTCAAGTAAGGAATTACTTGCTAGACGATTTGCACCATGAAAATTCGTATTACTCGCTTCTCCTATAACGTAAAAGTGGCTCAAGTTCGTTCGACCATAAATATCAGTTTTTACGCCACCCATTGTATAGTGAGCGCCAGGAGTAATAGGAATGAGGTGGTTCGCATATTCATCTGGAAAATGTTCAATGACATTTTGATAAATCGTTGGAAATCTGGTAGAAAATGCTTCAACTTGTTCAATATTAATAAAGCATTGATGACCAAGTTGTTGTTGCTGAAAGATGGCTCTACTTGTCACGTCTCTAGGAGCAAGACTTCCTAAAGAGTGTTTGTCTTCCATAAAATGCTCCCCGAGGCTATTGACTAAAATACCACCATGACCTCTTACTGCTTCAGAAACTAGACCGTATGTTTGTCCAGGCGTACCGAGTAAAGTGGGATGAAATTGAATCATTTCCATATGCCTTAATGGAATGCCGTGATGGTGCGCGATAACATGCCCTGAACTTATTGAACTGGATGCGCCTGAATGTGTAGGGAATAAATTGCTGTAACCACCTGTAGCCAAAATGACATCCTGGGCTATGATATCAAGTTGTTGTCCATGTTTATTAAGTGCACGTACACCACAAACAGCATGTTCAGTATCTTTCAACAAATCGATTACTTCAGTTTCTTCATAAATCTTAATATGCTTGGATGATAATTGATTCATCAAATGATGCGTTAAATATTTACCCGTCTGATCTCCACCAATATGTAAAATGCGTGGTCGACTGTGCGCACCTTCCATCGCAAAATCTAAAACATGTTGATTTGTAATCGTATCAAAATTCAATCCATTTTGTATGAGTTGCTCAATGTAACGATGACTATGTTGGATGATGGATTGTATAACATCAATATCTCCAATTTCATTGCCAGCTTTATACGTATCTACAATATGCGCATGGCCATTGTCATGTTCGTATTGAGAACAACAAATCCCACCTTGAGCTAGTGAACTGTTATGTTGATTTAGTTTATCTTTCGTAATGCAATAAATTTCAGTTTGCTCATTAAATGACTGTATAGCTGCTAATGCAGCGATGCCAGAACCGACTACAATTACTTTTCTCAAAGTTTACACCTTACTTTACATATATGTTATCATTTTATATACAATATATTGACACAAGAGAGCGTAAATAACAAGAGGGGGATTATAATTGATTTATTTAGATAATGCATCAACTACAATGATTGATAGCCAAGTGATGGATGTCTATCAAGATATACAACGCGAAGCATATTACAATAGTGAAAGTTTACATATAGGTGGTGTACATACTAGACAGTTGTTGGAGGAGTGTAAACAATTTATAAAGGATTACTTTTCAACAGATAAAGAAGTGATTTATACAAGAAGCGGTTCTCATGCAAATGAAATTGCGATACATAGTTTTTTGAAAGAGAAGGAGGGCGGTAAAGTACTCGTTTCACCTTATGAACACCCCTCTATACATGCCGCTTTAGAAGCTTATCAAGATGAATTTGATATGATTATGTTGCCTTTAGACAATAATGGAGAAATAGATTTAGAACAGATGACTGACTTAATGACAGATGAAGTTGTACTCATCATTGCACAACATGTTAATTCTGAGACTGGATATACACTACCAGTTGAAGAAATAGGTCAAATAGCGCTGGATTACAATGTTCCAATGCATGTTGATGGCGTACAAGCAGTTCATAAATTAAATGATATTAATGTAAAATTATTCAGTTCATACGCTTTTTCAGGACATAAGTTTCACGGTACAAAAGGATCAGGTGTTTTAATGATGAATCATGAGTATGTAAAGCCTTTAAATCAACATTATTTTCATGAAATGTATACACAAAATGGTACAATAGATTCACCAAGTATTATCGCGATGACAAAAGCATTATCAATGTCACCAAGTATTGACGAGATGCATACTTTACAACAATACTTCATTGAACAATTAAATGACTTATCATTTACACCTATTGTTTACAAAGCGCAAGCACCACATATTATTGCAGTATTAACACCGATTTATGAAGGACAATATATTATGCAATATTTGTCGAATAGAAACATATGTGTTTCAACAGGTACAGCATGTGGTCATGGCGCATTGTTAAGTAATGGTTTACAAGTTAAAATAGATTCAATACCTGAGAAAACGTATGACCAATATATACGATTATCTATTGGGAAATTTACGACTAGAAATGACATAGATACTTGTTTGCACCATTTAAAAACAGCTATCAGAGGAGATCAGTGAAATGAATAACCCTTTTAAAAGAAGAGAACAAATTTTACAATTACTCGAGTCTTCAGATGAACCGATTAGCGGTAAACAACTGAGTCAACAATTCGATGTTTCGAGACAGATTATTGTGAAAGATATTTCTATATTGAAATCACAAAATTATAATATTGATTCAACAAGTCGTGGTTATGTTGTTAATAATGAACAATGCGGTAAAAGATATAAACGTGTCATTGTTTGCCAACATGATAATGACCGAATGGAAGAAGAGTTGAAGCTTATATTGGATAACGGGGCAATGATTGATGATGTTGCGATTGATCATCCTGTATATGGCAGTATTAAAGCGGATTTAATGATTGAAACGTACGAAGATTTATCGAAATTTATTAGTGAAATGGAAAAGTTTGAAGGACAAATGTTAGCGCACTTAACAGATAATCTTCATTTACATACGATTTCTGCACATACTGAAAAGATTTTAGACAATGCTGTACGAGATTTAAAAGAACACCAATTTATTGTAGAATAACCAACAATATACCTCCGTATAATTTACTTAGAGTAAAATTATACGGAGATATATTATTTAGATATATTAAAAATAAAAATTAGAATTTTTTGAATTCTCACTACTATTTTATGGGAATATGTATATAATGTATATAGATTAGATAAATAAGGGGGATTTTTAAAAGTGAATTTATTTATGAAAAAGTTATCAGTTGCTTCATTAAGTGCTCTGATTGCACTACCTGCATTTGCTACTCAAGCATCTGCAAATAGTGTCGCACCAAATGAAGACAGGTTACTCGAAACATTAGAAAAAGAAGGTGTCATTGAATCAACTGAAACACCTGAGCAGAAAAATGAAAAAATCAGAGAGTATATGGATGGCAAAGGTGAACAATATCATCAAAAATACATACCCAATAAAGGGCTTTTTGATAAGAAGTACAACAAGGGGAACAATGGTAAGCGTTTAGAACCATTAAATAAGAATCAAAAAGAAATGTATAAAAAGAAAAACAATGGCAAACGTGTTGATAATGTTGAAGAAGAAAAATATAAAGGTAAAGTACGACAAGATAAAGTGTTAGTATTAGCGATGGAATTTCCAGATTATCCACATAGTTCGATTACGAAAGATGAAACAGATATGTACTATGATGATTATCCAGTTTCGCATTTTCAAGATATGGTATTTGGAGAAAATGGCTATAAAGGTCCAAATGGCGAGAATTTAATGAGTATGAAACAGTATTACAAAAACCAATCTGGCGGTAGTTATGATATAGATGGAAAAGTGCATGGTTGGTATAAAGCTAAACATCCTGCAAGTTATTATGGTGGAAATGTGCCAGACGAAAGTGGCAGCGATGGTAAACCGAAAGAATTGATTAAAGAAGCGTTAGAACAAGCAGCGAAAGATCCAGATATTAATTTAAGCGATTATGACCAATGGGATCGTGATGATATTGATGGTGATGGTGTTTATGATGAGAAAGATGGCATCATCGATCACATTATGATTGTACACTCTGGTCCTGGTGAAGAAGCGGGTGGCGGTAAATTAGGAACAGATGCTATTTGGTCACATAGATGGTCACTCGATTTTGATGATAAAGGTGAACCTTATACAATTCCTGGCACTGATTCTGGGCTTGATCAATTTGATGGAAAATTAGCAGCAATTGATTACACAGTTCAACCTGAAGATGGTGCAGCAGGTGTGTTCTCTCATGAATTCGGACATGATTTAGGATTACCAGATGAATATGATACAGAGTATTCAGGTAAAGGTGAACCCGTATCATTCTGGTCTATTATGTCATCAGGTAGTTGGGCAGGAACTGTTCCAGGTACTGAACCGACTGGATTTGATCCATACATGAAAGAAATGCTTCAACAATTACATGGTGGTAATTGGCAAACAGGTAATGAAATCAACGCATCTGAATTTAAGGGTGAAACGTCAGAACTTATAGATGAAGCATCTACTAAAGGGACAAACAATGATGCAATAAAAGTTAAACTCCCTGATAAATCAACTTTAATTCAAAAGCCAGTTCAAGGTAAGAAAGCATACTGGAGTGGTGCAGATGATGATTCACAATATTCAATGGAAACAGCATTAGATTTAAGTTCTGCTAAATCAAGTACGTTAAAATTTAAGACTTGGTATGATATAGAACAAGGATTTGATTATGGTTATGTTCAAGTATCTACTGACGATGGTCAAAATTGGGAAAACGTAGCAGGTAATATTACGAATAATGATGACCCATCAGAGAGTGGTCAGAACCAAGGAAATGGTATTGATGGTCAATCTGAAGGCTATGTTAATGCTAAATTTGATTTATCGAAATACGATGGTAAAAAAGTAAAATTAAGATTCTTATATGTAACAGATAAATTTGAAACAAACCCAGGTTGGTTTGTCGATAAAGTTAGAGTAACTTCAGAAGGTGGACAAAACATCTTCAGTGATAATGCAGAAGGTAAATCAAAATTTGATTTACAAGGCTTTGAACAAAGTGATGGTAATAGATATGATGAGAACTACTATTTATTACAATGGAGAAACTTTACAGGACCAGATAAAGGATTACAACACATTAAACGCGGTGGCGGAACAATGTCTTACAACAAAGGTTTAACAGTTTGGTATGTTGATAAGAGTTTCTCAGATAATAACGTAAGTTCACACCAAGGACAAGGCTTCATAAGCGTTGTAGATGCTGACCAAAATGCATTGAATTGGAAGAAGAAAGGTGTAGCTGATGATCCAGCAACAACACAATTCCAAATTAGAGACGCAGCATTTAGTTTAGATCACCAACCTAAATTGAAATTGAAAAACGAAGACGACTATAAACTACATGATAATAAAACGAAGAAAAATCCTGTATTCGATGACAGTCAAGATTACTCAAACCAAGGACAAAAAGATGCAGGTGTATTATTACCGAATCATGGCTTGAAATTTGAAGTATCAGCAAAAAGTAAAGACAACTCAGTCGGTAAAGTGAAAATCACAAAATAAATAATGAAACAGGAACGCCAATGGGTGTTCCTGTTTTTTGGAAATTAATCAATTACTCTACGAGGTGACCTGTTTAATTTTCATTCATCGTAAATATAACCTATAATGAAGATGAATTTAATCTAATGAAAAGGGTGATTATTGTGGATGTAAGATTTCCGATTGGAGAATTAGAATTACCTGAAAAAGTAACAATGAATGATATTAATCAGTGGTTAGATGAGATTGGTAACTACGCAAATCGATTAAGAAAAGTTGTTGATGGATTAAACGACGAAGCATTAAAGAAAAAACACAGAGAAGGTAGTTGGACAGTTAGACAGCTTGTCCATCATATAGCCGATTCTCAACTGAATATGTATCAACGTTTGAAGATTGCTTTAACCGATGATAGAAAGCGGACAATAGTTGGTTTTGATCAAGAAAAATGGATTGAATTACCAGATAATGAATTACCTATCGAATGTTCTCTTAGAATGTTAGAAGGTATTAACGAACGGATTGTTGCTGTAGGACGAAGTTTAACTGAAGAACAACTGAAAAGCGCATTCATTCATGAAGATAATGGTGAAACAACAGTAGCCTTTAAACTCGCAAAGTTATCATGGCATGAAGAACATCATTTAGCACATATTAAATTAGCTTTAAATAATTAATCACAATACCGTCCAAATTATATTTGGATGGTATTTTTTATATTAAAATATGGTAATTAATATTCTGAAAATTTTCAAAATAGTCTATTGCGAATATTTATAAAAACGCTTACAATAATAAAATACAATAGAGGGGGTACTACAACATAAATTTGGCAATACTTGGATTTATAATGGTTATCATTTTTATGATTCTCATTATGAGCAAAAAGATGTCAGCTTTAGCAGCATTAATTATAGTGCCAACAGTTTTCGGACTGATTGGGGGATTCTATTCTAAATTAGGCGAATATATGGTGGATGGACTATTAACAGTGGCACCAACGGGTATTATGCTCGTATTCGCAATTTTATACTTTGGGATTATGATTGATGCAGGATTATTTAATCCTGTCATTGAAGCAATTATGAAAGCAGTTAAAGGAGATCCAGTTAAGATTACAATTGGAACAGTCGCTTTAGCTTCATTAGTTGCATTAGATGGAGATGGCACGACAACTTTTATTATTACAGTTACGGCTATGCTTCCTTTATATAAGAAAATGGGCATGAACTTATACATATTATCAACCTTAGCATTGCTATCTATTGGCGTTATGAATATGACGCCATGGGGTGGTCCAACTGCAAGAGCGATTTCTTCACTACAGTTAACGACTGAAGAAGTATTTACACCGATTATTCCAGTAATGATAGCTGGCATACTATTCGCTGTATTTGCAGCTTACGTATTAGGTGTTAAAGAAAGAAGAAGAGTCGGTATTAAAAATCATTTAAGTTTAACACTTGATGAAATGCATAATTCTAATGGTACAGATGAAGATGAAAAAGCATTATTAAGACCGAAAATTGTGATTGTTAATGCACTTTTAACAATATTATTACTAATCGCATTGATTACAAGTTTCTTACCAATTCCAGTATTATTTATGATTGGTTTTGCAATTGCATTACTAATCAATTATCCAAGCCTTGAAGTGCAGTCTGAATTAATTAAACGTCATGCAGGTAATGTATTAGCAGTTGTAGGTTTAGTGTTTGCGTCTGGAATTTTCACAGGAGTTATGAATGGTACTGAAATGGTAGATGAGATGGCAAAAGCGTTAGTAAATGTTATTCCTGAATCAATGGGTAATCATTTCGCACTTATCACAGCAATCTTAAGTATGCCATTCACATACTTTATGGCCAATGATCCATTTTATTATGGTATTTTGCCAATTTTAGCAGAATCTGCCCAACAATTTGGTGTCGCAAAAGCTGAAATGGCAAGAGCATCGATACTCGGACAACCATTACACGTATTAAGTCCACTATATGCTGCAGGTTATTTATTAGTCGGTATGTTAGGCATAGATTATGGTACAAACCAAAAAGTTGTTATGAAATGGGCAATAGGTTCCTCAGTATTTATGATATTTATTGCTGGAATAATAGGTGTTATTTCGTTTTAATTAATGTTACATAATTTCCATAGGCATCACCAAACCCCCTTACTAGTGGAATAGTAAGGGGGTTTATTTAGTGATATTTATTTATACTAATGCTTTAAAGTTTTCTAAGCGGTTTGCTTTTTCTTCTTCGCTAATGTTGTGTGCTTTTACGTAACGGTTTCTTTCGTGTGATGCACATTCGTGTGAGCATGCACCTAGATATTTGTGTTCGTTCTCTTCTGTAACTAAGAATTGACGGTTACATTCTGGGTTACTACAGTTAATGTATCTTTCACATGGTGTGCCGTCGAACCATTCTTTACCGACTACTGTTTTTTCGACTTGGTTTACGTCTACGCTAATTCTTTCATCGAATACGTACATTTTGCCGTCCCAGAATTCACCTTTAGTTTCTGGATCTTTACCGTAAGTTGCGATTCCGCCTTCTAATTGGCTTACGTCTTCGAAACCTTCTTTTAATAAGAAGCCTGAGAATTTTTCACAACGGATACCGCCTGTACAATAAGTGACGATTTTCTTATCCATAAATTGTTCTTTATTCTCTTTAATCCAGTCTGGTAAATCTCTGAATCTTGTAATATCTGGACGAATTGCACCGCGGAAGTGTCCTAAGTCGTATTCGTAATCATTTCTTGCGTCAATGACAATTGTATCTTCTTCTAATAAAGCTTCTTTAAATTCTTTTGGTGATAAGTAGTTACCAATTAATTCTCTAGGATCTACATCTTCTTCTAAGTCTAATGCTACGATTTCTGGTCTTGGACGCACGTGCATTTTTTTGAAAGTATGTCCTTCAGCTTCGTCGATTTTGAATGTAATGCCTTCAAATCTTTCGTCTGCTTTCATTTGTTCCATGTATTTATCTGTGTCAGCTTTCGTACCTGAAAGTGTACCGTTAATACCTTCAGTTGCTACTAAAATACGTCCTTTAAGTTCAAGGTCTTTACAAAATTCTAAATGCTCTGCTGCAAAAGTTTCGGGGTCAGTAATTGTTGTATATTTATAAAACAATAGTACTCTATAATCCATTTTCTTATCTCCTCTAATTCTCTTTTTTATTTATATGATATGTCAATTTGAAAGTATCTAGTTGATATGGAACAATTTTTATATGAATGCACATTTTTATCCTCATTATATTGTATCAAAAAAGTTGCATTTTTCAATTGTTTGATTTTGTAAAATAATATGAAATCGTTTTTATCTTTCATTTTTGTGAATTCGAGGGTGAAAAGGAGTTATATTGACTGATATTTAATGAGAAAGTTAAACTTGTAATTCGCCTTCTTTAATTTCTTTTGTGCGATCGCCAAAGTGGTTGTCTAATTTAGTTAAAGTGGATATAAAGTTCATAAATTCATCATCAGGTATTATTTTTAATAAGTAATCTAAATTTGTGATACATATCTTATTCAATTCTTTAATTTTTTCACGACCAACGTCTGTGATAAAGACATGAATTTTTCTATTATCTTCACTATCCATTTTCTTTTCTACAAAGCCTTCTCTAATTTGTTCGTTTAGTAAACGACTTAAATTTCCTTTATCCGTTTCTAAGGATTCGGCAAGTCCAGCTAATGTCATACCTTCATTTTCAATAATAAAATACAATAAGTTCAGGTAATTTAATGAATAACCATTATTATTAGCAACATGTCCACATAGAAATTTAAAATTAGTATTCAATCGTAAAAGCTTAGTTTTAAAATCTTGTAATAAATCTTCTTTCTATATTTTCCATATTGTATTCCTCCATTAAATTAATTAATGCATTAAGATTTTATCAAACTTTCAATCATTAAAAAAGTAAAATTTCCTAAATAGTATAAAAAAGTTTAGTTATTAAGTACAATTAAATGATTATGAATCATAATATGTAAATTCACATAAAAAAGTTGAATAGCATGTATAATGCCATTCAACTTCATTATTTCTTATCTCCAACCTTTATGATTTCTGTATTTATAAAAAGCAGAAACATCAATATTTTGTTTTTCAGCAGTTTTAATAACTTGTCCTACATTTTTAAAGCCTAATAATTTAAAATAATCAATAAGTTGCTGTTTAGTTAATGTGTCAGTATCTTTGTTTAATAGAGCTGCTAAATCTTGATCAGTATGGAATGATAAGCGCGCATCATCATGAAGCGTTAATCCATTTTGAGAATACGTTCTAGCATCAGCATGATGAGAATCAGTAACACTCACCGCACCAAAACCTAAAATAACAGCAGATAAAGTAACAGGAATTAATTTTTTGAATTTCATATATAACCATCTCCAATCATTTGATGAGTCGATTATAATATAAAAATTCCCAAAAAATAGGCAGTTAAAAGTTATTTAATAATAGTTAAGAATGAGTTAAGAAATAGGGGAGAATAAATCCTTCTCCATTAATTTTGTTAAATCACCATCGTTATTTATTTCTACGCCGGTATCTACAAAGCCTAATTTAATATATAGCTCATATGCAATTTGATTTGGAATATCTACCAAGAGTGCAATGTGTTTTATATGTGGCATATGTTCTGATAAGTATTGATTGAGTTGTTGTAAGCTTTCTTTTGCGTAGCCTTGTCTTAAATAGCGTTTATCTGTTGATAATGATCTTACAAAAATTGTGGATTCATCTGGTGTTGAAAAGTACTTTGTAAATTCGCTATGTTCATGCAAGACGAAGAATACAGCCAGATTATCATCTTCTGTTAATCCTAATATGCAATGTCTATTTTTATTTTGTGCTGCCAGTTCAATATTTTCTTTCGGTGTTTTTGTAAACTGAAGTTGTGAATTATCCATTTGATATGACTGCACTTTATCATAATAATTGTCGTTATATGCAATTAACTTCATAGTAGACCTCCAATATGTATTCTAGATTAAATCATCTCTTTTATGTCTGTTAGATTATTTATTGTATTTTATCATAATTTGAATAGCCTTCCTCAAAAAGAATAAAAAGTTTAAGTTGACATTTTTTTACAATTTGTAATAATAAATTTAAAATTCTAGTGGGAGGCTATGATATGTCAGAGTTAAAAGGAATTCCTGAATCTATGTTAATACCACTTGCTGTTAAGGCGAGAGAGACTTTAAGTGATATGCCAATTATTAATGATCCTTTATCTGTTAAAATAATAAAAGAAATAGATAATCCTGTACTTGATACATATGTGGACTGGCTATCACAGCTTGGTATTAGTATTAGGACAGAAATTTTAGATGAAATTGTGATTAACTTTATTAAACATGCTAATCATCCATTTATTATCAATATTGGATGTGGATTAAATACGCGTCTCAGTCGATTGAAATTGAACAATATTCCTTGGATTGATATTGATGTACCTGAAAGTATAAATCTTAGAAAACGATTTTTTAATGAAACTTATTTTTATAAAATGATTAATAAGTCTATGTTTGATTATAGTTGGATTGATGATGTTAAACGTAATGTACATTTTAAAGAAGATAGTGATATTTTAATAATATTTGAAGGTGTGTTAATGTATTTTGAGAAAGTAGAAGTTGAAGCTGTATATAAAGAGATTGCTCGTTTATTTGATAAGCATCATTTAGTAATTGCTTCAGAATTTTGTTCAAAATTTATGACTAAACATACAAATAATCATCCATCTGTCTCTAAACTTTCTAGTAAACCATTATTTAAGTTTGGTTATAATAATGTCGCAGAGTTAAAAGACATTTTGCCTGACAGTTGGAAAGTGGTTAAAGAATATAATTATTTTGATAGATATTCTCATAGATGGCGCTATTTGAAATGGTTTAAGTATATAGTCTATCTTAAAAATCGATTTAATAATAAAATTGTAATAATCAAAAACACTTAATATAAAAGTGTAGTGGGAGTTGGCAATGGAAACGATATATTTAGCAGGCGGTTGTTTATGGGGCGTGCAAGCTTTTGTAAAGACGTTACCTGGCGTAATTGAGACAGAAGCGGGTAGGGCGAATGGAAGTAGCCGTACACTTGAAGGTGAATACGATGGTTATGCAGAATGTGTAAAGACTGTATTTGATCCTGCAATCGTTAGTGTAGAAGATTTGATGGCATACTTGTTTGAAATTATAGACCCATATAGTGTGAACAAACAAGGTGAAGACGTTGGGTTGAAATATCGAACAGGTGTCTATAGTGAAGAAGAGTGTCATTTAGAAACTGCACGTCAATTTATAGCAAATAGAAGTGATGCAGACCGAATTGCAGTTGAGGTTAAAGCTTTGGAGAATTATGTACGAAGCGCAGAAGAACACCAAGACCGTTTAGCAAAATGCCCAGACGATTATTGCCACATTTCCCAAGAAATGATGAATAAATATAAATAAAAGAGGTATGGGAGTTGGGGTAGAGGATTTGAATTTATTAAGACTGACCAAACAAGATAAATATGAGCGTTCAATATTGCAAGACGGCCATAACTAGCAACATAGAGCCGTCGAATATTGCAAGACTGGCCTAACTAGCAACATTCCCATGTTTCCCCATATATCATTGCACAAAAAAGCTAGGACTTGTTCAAAGTCCTAGCTTTTCTCATTTTATTGTCCGTGATAAATACTAAAGTTCAGTGGCTTAATGCCATTGCTTGACCATTCATTGTATATTTTTTGTTTATTTCTATCGTTTTCTACAATTGTGATACCGCAGTCGCCGCCGCCAGCTCCTGATGTTTTACTTGCGCCACCGTATGATTCTCCGATATCGCATAATTTTTTTAGATGTGGTGTTTCGATATCTATTGTAGCGAATGAATCTAAATATTGTATAACGGTACGATTCTTTCTAATAGTATCTTGAACACCTTGTATATTGTTTGTCTTAAATGCTTTAATAAGTTGTTCGACATATTTCTGAGATTGATCTAAAAATTGTGTATATATTGTTGGATCTGCTTTTAAGCGTTTGACTTCACTTACTAAATGATGTGAAGAAGCGGGTGAGCCTGTCCAACCGATTAATACTTCCATATGCTCTGGTGCTTGTAGTGGTTCGATGTGTAAGCCTGGCCAGTTTTTATAAAGGACGTCCATTACAGATGTTTCTTCTATTTGTTGTTTAACCCAAACGTGATCAAAAGTACTATAGACTAACCAACCTGTATAAACACTTACTGCAATATCACCGCAAGAACTTAAACTTTGTAATTTCATATTAGCGATAACAGCTAATTTATAAATAAATAAATTTGATAATTGTAAGTTATAGAATTCGTTTAGAGCTTTGATAACAGATACTAATACGGCTGCACTAGAACCTAAACCATATTTATGACCGGATGCATCATCAAGGTTACTATCAATCGTTAAGTTATAATGTCTTAATGTGACATTGGAACTTTTAGCAAATTGTTCAAAGACTTCTATAGCTTGTGTAATATATTTAAGCTGATCTGCAGCATCATTATCAGAAATGATGATTTTGTCTTGTTCTCTTGTAAATGTAATCGGCTCATGATGTAAAGTCTTAGAATGGATAAATCCTGATGATGAATTCGTATCTTCAATTGTTGCCGTCACAAATCGATCAACTGCAATTAAGACAGATTTATATCCAGGCTCTGTTACTGCATATTCTCCAGCAATATACAGCTTTCCTGGCGCTTTGACTTGAATCATTATATCTCTTCCTTACTCAATAATTTCAATTCCTGTGTTTGTAATATCACTCGCAATAACTTGTTCTTTATTAAAAGATTTAAGTAAAGCGTCTATTATAAATTGCTGGTTTTTCTTTTCGACTAATATTTTAACATTTGGACCTGCATCCATTGTAAAATAGCACGGATATCCAGCTTTTCTACATTGATGTACAATGTCCATAACTTCATAACTTTCTGGTACTAAGTATGTGAAAGGTGGCTGTGCACCTAAATTAGTAGCGTGCATGCGCAAGCAATTTTCTTCGATGACTTCACCTAAATGTTTGAAGTCTTTGTTACGTATGGCTTCTTTAACTGATGCAATATCTTCATCAACATGATCTAACCAATATTGGTAGAAACGGGATGTGTCTCTTGTATGGGACATGCCTGAACGACTAGATACTTTTTTAGATTGGTTATTGATGACCACAAATACCATTGATAAATCTTCTTCCCAACCTTGTGCATCAATTGCGTGTGCATATGACGTTTCGTCGTCATGACCTTTTTCCCATTCAGCAAATCCACCAAAAATACTTCTAGAAGCTGAGCCTGAACCTCTTCTAGCTAATCTTGATAAATCTTTTTCAGACATATTTAAGTTAAGTGCTTCGTTACATGCTGCAGCAAGGGCTGCAAATGCGCTTGCTGATGAAGCAAGACCTGCTGCTGTAGGAACATAATTGACACTTTCAATATAAGCATAGTGTGAAGTTTGACTACGTTCTCTTACAAGGTTCATAAACTGATAAATTTTCTTCGATTGTTCCTCGTTTACTTCTTCACCATTTAGAACGAGTGTATCTTTCGTATATTCAGGACTAAAAGTTACTTTTGTTTCTGTATAAAATTTATCAAGCGTAACGGATAAGCTATTATTCATGGGGATGATAAGTGATTCATCAGCTTTTCCCCAATATTTAATTAAAGCAATATTTGTGTGCGCGCGGGCTTTACCACTCATATTCAATCTCGTTAACCTCCTAAATTTTCAATCCAAGTATGATGAGCACCGAATTTTTCAGCACTTGTTGCAATTTTTTCAGCAATGTCGAGATTTTGAGCGAGTACAATCATGCTACCACCACGGCCGCCGCCTGTAAGTTTACCAGCAGTTGCACCTTGTAATTTACTTATTTCAAGTAATGCTTCAATATTGTCATGACTAACTGTTAACTTGCGTAAATTTTCTTGTGCACGTTCAAATACGTGTGCTAATTTTGTGAAATCATGATGTTCGATTGCTTCATTAGCGTCATATACGAGCGTACCGATATGCTCTATATACTGCATATATTGTTCGTTATGATCACATAATTGGTGGACATCTTCGACTGCTTGTTTAGTAGAACCTTGAACACCTGTATCTATCACGACCATATAGCCGTTTATGGATAGTGGTTTCAAAGTTGTTACTTTTCCTTGTTGGAACCATACTGGTTTATTAGAGACAATCGTTTGTGTATCGATGCCACTCGGTTTGCCATGCGCGATTTGTTCTGCCCAATTCGCTTCTTCTATTAATAATTCGTCAGAAAGAGGCTCTCCTATATAATCATAACTTGCTCTTACAAAGGCGATAGCCATAGCAGCACTGGAACCTAATCCTCTTGAAGGGGGAAGATTTGTTTCGAATTTAACATTTATAGGCTCTTCGATATGATGTTTATCGATAAATCTTGAAATAACAGATTTAATATGTTCAGGAGCTGTTTGTAACGTTCCTTCATATACATCACTATTAATATATGAAGTATCACCAGCGTTAAGAGACTGGATCGTTACTTTCACTTTACCTGTTGTAAATGGAATCGCTATTGCTGGTTGTCCAAAAGTAACAGCATGTTCTCCTATTAAAATAACTTTCCCATTTGCTTCCCCGTATCCTATTTGTGCCATATTTTCAATCACCTTTAGTATTTCTTATTTTATTTTTTGTTAAACACTTTATTATTATAAAGCTCTGTCACCATATATTCAAAAACTTTAACTAATTAATGTGCAATAATTACAATTTTTAATGAAATTGATAGCTATTATGACCTTTTGCAAAGCCTTTTGCTGTAAATAACCAAGAATCGCCACCACGTTCTATATCATTGGCACAAATGATTAATTGATTTGTACCTGGTATAAATGCAGGATGTGTCGATCTTAACATATGCCCTTGGTCACGACCTGGCATTAATATTTGTCCGATAGGGTAACCACTTTTGTTAAAGACAAGTACTCTACCTTGACCATACATAGCGACATAAAGGTTATCTTCGCTATCAATGCAACAAGAATCAGGACCTTCATGACCTGTAAAATGATATGGAATAGATGCACCAAATGGTTCAATTGTCACACCGTCTTCTTCTAATGAAATACGATGTAATCTATTCGCATTTGTTTCAGTCACCCATAGTACACGTTCATCAGTACTTAATGCAATACCATTTGCTACTGCGATATTTTGAATAATAGGTGTAATCGTTTGATGATCAGGTGAGACATAATATACGCCACCAAGTGGATTCGTAGAGTATCCTCTAAAATCAGTAAAGTAGAATCCACCTTTACTATCAAATACTAAATCATCAACGCAATATTCTGTATCGATATCTGAAACGATACTTTGTGGATTTTTGCCGTCTGTATCAGTCGCAAAAATACCACCAGAACTTTTGAAGTCACCTAAATAAGACATATATAATCGTCCGTCTTTATGTATTTTAACAGAAGCCGGGTTAGTTTTCTCAGATTTAAATACTGTATTAACTTTTTTCTCAGGTAAATCTACGCGGAAAATAGTTCCGCCAAATACTTCACATAAGAAAAGATTATGATTTCTATCAAAGCATAAACCTTCTAATTGAAGACCTTCATCAGAAATTTTGATCCAAGGTTCAGCTGTTACAGTTTGCAAGTGTTGTTCATGTGCAAGTAGTGGGACAGCACTTTTTGAAGCTTCCGTATAATATAAAGATGGTATATGTTGATCAGCCATGATAATCTCTCCTTTAAGTTGTACAATATAGAAAAGTACACATGTACTTTAAAGATGTGTTTAATATATATGTTTAATATTATCACTTTTAACTTACAATGAAAATGAATATTAAATTGCGAAAAATATGAATGAACTTTGAGACATTATAGCCATATAAAAAACAGCTTTTCTAGAAGAGGAAAAGCTGTTTTTCTGATTAAGCTTTTATTGATTTCGCGCGTTGTTCTACATATGTCTGTAATTCTGGAGACAATACATAGCTGACTGATTTTAAATCAGATACGTTTGATGCATTCAATAAATTAGCAATGACATGCATTTGTTCGATAAATTGTTTCATATGTTCAATTGTATCTTCTACGCCATAAGCATCTAAATATTTGAGAACATATCCAGATAAGCCAACAGCTTCTGCACCTAATACAAGAGACTTAATGGCATCGAGTGGGTTTTTAACGCCACCACTGGCTAATATGTGAATATCTGCATTTAATAATTGTGCTTCTAATAAGCTTTGAACAGTACTTTGTCCCCATTGATTTAAGAATGCCATATCTTTTAATGGTCTTCTTTGATTTTCAATGTCCGCAAAATTCGTACCGCCTCTACCACTTACATCTACATATTGAATACCAATATCTTTAACTTTTTGAATCGTTTCAGCACTCATACCGAAACCAACTTCTTTGATGATCACTGGTATATCAATATTATCTTGAATTTCTTGAATGTTTGTTAGCCAATTTTCAAATTCAGTATCACCTTCAGGCATTATCAGTTCTTGAGGTGCATTAACGTGAATTTGTAAGGCATCAGCATTTAGAAGTTCTATTGATTTCTTAGCTTTTGCATATTCAATATCTGCTCCGACATTACTGAATAATAGACCTTCAGGATTTTCATCACGTACTACTGTGAAACTTGATTCAGCGTTAGGGTCTTTTAGAGCTGAATGTGTAGAACCTACTGCCATTGGTATGTTACAAGCTTTAGCTATTTGCGCTAACTCTTTGTTAATAGTTGCTGCTCTTTCACTTCCACCTGTCATCGCATTGATATAAATAGGGTATTTAAAAGTGAAATGCGGAAACTTTACTGATAAATCAATTTGGTTTTTATTAATAGAAGGAATGGATTGATGTATAAGCTGTACTTTATCAAAATCAGTACTAACTGGTGAATACGTATCTAATGCCAGCTGAATATGTTCATTCTTCCTTTTGTTTCTTAATGAGTCGTCCATTCATTTATCCTCCGTGCGTCTATATGTTTAATGATATATTTTATCTTAATACACATTATAGCAGTTGTATAATTGAATATAAACTAAACATTGTTATACAATCCGCTTCAAAATCTTTTTCCAAATACCTGAAAAATCAATCAAACAATTTATGCTAATATTAATACTATACAAATATACATAAAATGGAGGAGAATCTTTATCAAATTTAAAAAACTTACTTTAATTTTAATTTGTACATTATTATTAAGCGGTTGTACTTTACCAGGCTTAGGTGGCGCATCGTCTGATACAGTGAAAATTACGGCGCTTGCTACAAGTGAGTCTCAAATCATGGCGCATATGATTCGCTTACAAATTGAGCATGATACAAAAGGGCAAGTAAAACCGATAATTGTAAATAATCTTGGTTCTGCGGTAATTGAACATAACGCGATATTAAATGATAATGCGCAAATATCTGCGACAAGATATACAGGTACTGATTTAGTAGGTGCTTTAAACTCTGAACCCATTACAAATACTAAAAAAGCTGAGAAAGCTGTTAAAACAGGTTTTCAAAAGAAGTTTGATCAAACATTCTTTGACTCATATGGCTTTGAAAATACCTTTGCATTTACAGTCACTAAAGAAACAGCTAAAAAGTACAATTTAAAAAAAGTTTCAGATTTAGCCAAGCATAAGGATGAACTAAGAGTAGCAAGTGACCCTACTTGGATTAAACGAAAAGGGGACGGCTATCCAGCTTTTTCAAAAGCGTACGGATTTGAATTTAAGGATATTAGAACAATGCAAATTGGACTTGTATATGATGCATTGAAGAATAAGAGTATTGATGCCGCACTTGGTTATACAACAGACGGGAGAATAGCAGCTTATGATTTAGTGACACTAGAAGATGATCGTCACTTCTTTCCACCATATGACGCCAGTCCATTAGCAACAAATGAATATTTGAAACATAATCCAAAAGCTAAAAAATCAATAGAAAAATTGGTTGGGAAAGTATCCACTGAAAAGATGCAAGAATTGAATTATCAAGCAGACGGTAAAAAAGAAGAACCAGCCATAATCGCAGAAAAATTCCTTAAAGCACATCACTACTTTGAATAGTTAATATAGTAAAAAGCAGGAACCATTAGAGCGGTTTCTGCTTTTTTGATACATATTGAGAGTGAAATATAAGGGAGATAGGTGATTCTTGGCTTAATAGAGTCGTTAAGCCAAGAGATGGCTGAAGTCGTGGCTTAAGTACTGAATAAAGCCAAGAGATGGTGAAAGTCGTGGCTTAAGTGTCGAGTAAAGCCATGACATTCACTATTTTCATTAATACTCTATTTATTAAGCCCATCCTCTGAATCGTGTTGCTTCGGCTGTACGTCTAACACCTACAACATAAGCTGATAATCTCATGTCTAGTTTTCTCTTTTGTGAAATGTCATATACTTTGTCAAAAGCTTCGACAATCTTAGTTTTTAATAACTGATTCACTTCTTCTTCTGACCAATAAAGTCCTTGATTGTTCTGTACCCATTCAAAGTATGAAACAGTTACACCACCGGCACTGGCTAGTACATCCGGAATTAAAAGGACATCATTTTCTGTCAGAATACGTGTTGCTTCTTGTGTTGTAGGACCGTTAGCCGCTTCTGCTACTATACTCGCTTTTATGTCTCCTGCATTTTGTGCGGTGATTTGGTTTGCTAAAGCTGCGGGTACTAAAATGTCACAATCAATTCCAAATATATCTTCGTTTGGAATAATGTTATCAAATAAAGGTGTGATTCTACCGTGTTCTTTACGAAGTTCTAATAAATGATCAATATCTAAACCTTCTGGATCATATAAAGCACCTCGACTTTCTGAGATACATACAATTTTTGCACCTTTATCATGTAGGATTTTAGCGATAAAGCTACCAGCATTACCAAATCCTTGTATAACAACTTTTGCACCATTGATATTAATATGCTTACGTTTAGCCGCTTCTTCAATCGTAATTACAGCACCTAATGCTGTTGCTTGTTCACGACCTAGTGAACCACCTAAAGAAATGGGTTTACCTGTAATGAAATTTGGCGCGTTAACTTTATGCATAATACTATATTCATCCATCATCCAAGACATGATTTGAGCATCCGTATATACATCGGGTGCTGGGATATCCTTAGTAGGTCCTACGATTTGAGCAATTGCTCTAACATATCCACGTGACAATCTTTCTAGTTCATTTTGACTCATGCTATGAGGGTCACATTGAATGGCACCTTTACCACCACCATAAGGTAAGTTTACAAGGCCGCATTTTAAAGTCATCCACATTGATAATGCTTTTACTTCATTTTCATCTACATCAGGGTGGAAGCGGACGCCGCCTTTAGTAGGTCCCACTGAACTATTATGTTGAGATCGATATCCTGTAAAAGTTTTTACAGATCCATCATCCATTTTAACTGGAATACGAACTCTTAAAAATCTAGCAGGTTCTTTAATCAATTCAAAAAGACCTTCATCGTACCCTAATTTATATAAAGCTTGTTCAATTATATTTTGTGTAGAAGTTACAAGATTGCTATTTTCACTCATGTTTGACGCTCCTTTGTTGGATAAAATAATGTCTAAAAAAACATATTAAATAAAATTATAATACAAATGAAAATGGTTTTCAATAAAATAAACAGAATTTACTAAAAATTCTAATATGTATAATGATAAATTTTGTTGTATTTTAATGTAATGAGTGTAAGGTGTTGGTAGTAATTGGAAGTCGTGATATAATTTAATTACGAGCATATACAAATATAATGAAACCATTATATTTACTAGTGTGAATGAATCTTGGACAAATGAATTTTCGTACAAGATTCTTCTTTTTTATGTAAATGAAGATGTGTAGAAAAGAGGTTCAGGAAGTCATAGTGTATATTTTATAAATTGAGTAATGAGTGGAATGTGAATATTGGCTGTGATGTGAGTTAAAGTCGGAATAAACTCACGAGATCACAAAAGATGTGAGTTAAAGAGGGAGTAAACACACAAGATCATAAAAGACGTGAGTTAAGTCCCTAATTAACACACGAGTTCCTTAAAAACCCAATTCTCTCGCATATCCGAGCCTCAAACATGATTTAAAGTCTGTATCATTCTCTCATATATAGCGCACGATTATTTGCAATATTAAAAAGACGCCCCCAACAATTTTCTAAGAATGTTATGATATTACTATCAAAAACTTATCTTAAACATCGTGGGGGTGTCTTTTTGTCTGAAATGCTCAATATTTTACTAACGGTTGTTGTACCGATTTTTCTAATGACAGCGTTAGGTTATGTGCTTCAAAAGCGTGTGAAACTTGATTTACGTACGCTCGCAAAATTAAATATCAATGTGTTTGTGCCTGGATTTATTTTTGCCAAGTTTTACAAAGCTGAGTTAGCGGTCAATTTATTATTATTAATCATCGTATTCTTCGTCATATACATAATTGCTTTATATATCGTCGCTTTTGCTATCGCCAAAATGCAAAATTTAGATAAGGGTAAAGAGACGACTTTAACCAATAGTGTGCTCTTCTTTAACTCTGGTAACTATGGTGCGCCGTTAAATGATATTGTATTTAAAAGTGATCCACTTGCAATGTCTGCACAAGTTATTGTATTAACGCTACAAAATGTCTTCACGTTTACATATGGTGTCTTCGCAATTCAATCCGTTCAATTAGGTAAACTTAAAGCATTACTCAATTACTTTAAGATGCCCATTATTTATGCACTCGTTCTTGCTATTATTTTAAACTATAATCATATTCCAATTCCTGAGTTCATGTGGACGACTGTCAGTTATTTGTCTGACGCTATGATTGCGATTGCTTTAATTCTTCTCGGTGCACAAATTGCCAATATTAAACTTAATTTTAAATGGTCATCTTCTTATATTTATATCTTTATAAGATTAGTTGTTGGACCTGCTATCGCATTTGTCATCATAAAATGCATGGGGTTAGATGGCATTATCGCACAAACATTGTTTATAGCTTCAGCGATGCCAACATCCGTGAACAGCTCAGTTATTGCACAAGAATATGATAATTATCCAGCTTTAGCTGCAGAATTAGTCTTCATGTCTACGTTGTTTAGTTCTATTTCTGTTGTTATTGTCATTTATTTATCTTATTTAATTTTTTAATGTACATTTAAAAGCTCTTTAAATGTCTGACTTGAATAAGCTTCTCTATACAGTCCGCGTCGTTGTAATTCTGGAACAATATATGTTACAAAATCTTCAAGACTATGTGGTAAAGTAGGTGGCATTAAATTAAAGCCATCAGCAACTCCAGACTTAAACCAAAGCTCCATTTCATCTACTATTTCTTCAGGTGTACCTATTAATGTAAGATGCCCACCACCTGCATTGAGATAACCTAATAATTCTCTCACTGTAGGGGCGGTATCTTCTATAATTTCTAAAATCGTTTCATATCTGCCTACTGGACCATCGAATGCTTCTACAGGTGGCAGTTCTGGGACAGGTTCATCCAATGCCCATTTCGAACAATCTTGTCTAACAAACGTACTTAATTGTTTAATGGCATTTTCAATTGGTAAAGCTTTATCTAATTTTTCTTTTTTGAGCAGTGCTTCTTCACGTGTTTCCCCAACATAAGTGACTAATCCTGGGAAGACTTTAATATATTTCTCGGGTGTATCACTTGCGCTGATGGCCGTATTTAATTTATTTCTATAAGCTTTCGCTTGTTTCAAGTTCCAT
Source organism: Mammaliicoccus sp. J-M41 (assembly GCF_022385935.1). NCBI lineage: Bacteria > Bacillati > Bacillota > Bacilli > Caryophanales > Staphylococcaceae > Mammaliicoccus > Mammaliicoccus sp. J-M41. Next base: position 48,244 of record NZ_JAJNIR010000016.1, read on the forward strand.
GATACTGAATAAACTGCGTCTGCATGTTTGACGGCTAACGCAATACCTTGTTTGGATGCACCAGCTTGCATAGCAACAGGTTTGCCTTGAGGACTACTCGGTGTCGATAACGGTCCATTTACTTGGAAATAATCGCCAGAATGATGAAAAGCATGCACATGCTCATGATTAATCACTTTATTGTTATGACGGTCATGAACAAAGTCTTCTTTATGCCAAGATGTAAATAGTTTGTCCATTAACTCAGCAAATTCTTGTGCTTTATGATATCTAGCATCATGCTGAGGTAAAGCTTTCATACTATGATTTTGAGCTTCTATATCTGTCATAGATGTTACTAAGTTCCAACCAACACGACCATTCGTTGCATGATCAAGCGTTAAAATTTGCCTAGCAGCAGTATAAGGGTTTGAAAATGAACTTGAGATTGTTGAAACTAAACCAATATGTTGTGTCACTTGTGATATAGCAGTCAAGTTCACAATCGGATCTAACCAGAATGCAGGTAATTCACTATCTGACTTTGCAGGGAATGACTGATTATCTGCAAAGAACACGGCATCTAATAAACCTCTTTCTGATAGTTGTGCTAATGATTGATAATAAGAGATATCACCAATCTGTTCGATAGAGGAGTCTTCCATAAGCCATGCAGCTTGATGATGGCCACATCCATATAATAAGACACCAATATTGAGTTGATCACTTCTTAAATTACGCATTTCTATTCTCCTTATCTCTCTCTTGGAATTCTAGTTCATTGTTAAGCCACCATCTACAGTATAATTTTGTCCAGTTATACCACGTGCTTTATCAGTAGCAAGGAAGCTCACCATATTTGCGACATCTTGTGGTGAAGTGACTTTTTTAAGAGGTGTTGATTGAGCAATTAAGTCGAACACTTCAGGTGTTGTTACAGAGCTGGCATCAGTCGTTTTGAGTAGGCCACCAGAAACAACATTGGCTGTAATGCCGTATTGACCTAATTCAGCAGCGATATTACGCGTGAAGCCAATTAAACCAGCTTTCGCAGTTGTATATTCATGATAAGGTACGACAGGATTTTGGAATAAGTTCGTACCAATACTAATGACAGCACCTTGTTTTCTTTCTATGAATTGTGGTGCAACACTTTGCACGATATTAAATGCTGCTTTTAATGTGCCATCAATTTGCTGTTGATAGTCTTCCCATGCAAGATCGACGAATGCTTTTTGTTTTACTGGATCAAATTTAAAGCTAACTAAAGCATTATTGACGACGACATCAATTTTTCCAAAATGTTTCGTACCTTCATCAATTAACTGATCAACTTCAGAGCGATTCGTCACATCCGCTTGAATAGCAATCGCTTGTTCTGCTCCAATTTCATCAACTAACTGTTCTGCTAACGCTTTACTATTATGATAATTAATGATGACTTGATGTCCTTCAGATGCTAATGTACGTGCGATTGTTGCGCCTAATCCTCTACTACTACCTGTTACTAATATTGTCTTTGTCATATGTAACACTCCTATACAGAATTTTAAATAAAAAAATACACAACCTTCTCGTAAGAAAGTTGTGTAAAAACAAAGATATTTATAAAAAGGGCATAGTCATCCCTATAAATTCATTTCACAAACACTTTCCTACGCTAGTACGATCTAGTTCAGGTTCAAAGGGTTCGAGTTCATACTCATCTCAGTTAAAAAAACACCCCTAGTGCATCTATTTAATTACTATCAATGTATAGTTTTTAATAATCGATGTCAAGTTTGTATAACTGTTCAGTTGCAAACGATAGGTAAAATCGGTTATGATGTAAAACTTAATGATTACGATTTAAGGAGAATAAAGGTGATAAGATGAAGTGGACGATAGTAGGTGGTGGCATCCACGCGATAACGATAGCATTAGAATTAAAAGTTAAAGGATTGAAAAATAAAGACTTAACAATTATTGATCCGCATGATGTGTTCTGTCATCAATTTGACCATCGAACGCAAAATATTAGTATGCCTTATTTAAGGTCTCCAATCGTACACCATGTTCACCCAAATCCTTTTCATTTAAAACAATATTTTAAGAAAATGGATTATGCAGGTGGTATTTATGGTAAGTATAAAAGGCCGAAAAGAGATATGTTTATGGACCATACAGCGGAACAAGTTAAATATTATCGATTAACGGAATGTCATATTAAAGACACGGCTGTAGATATAAAGAAAAATCGCGATAAATGGTGCGTCGTTTTAGAATCAGGGGAGATGATATATACACAGAATGTTATCATCGCATCTGGTTGTAACCATAAGCCAAAGGTTCCAGAAATGTATGAGCATGCACAAGATGTACAACATATTTTTGAAGATGTAAATATTCAAAAATATGTTGTTGGAAGTAGGATATCAGCTGCACATTTAGCTTTAAAATTAATTTATCATGATAATGAATAACATGTGCATTTATGGACGAATAAGCCGTTAGAAATTCATGATTTTGATGCTGATCCAGGGTGGTTAGGACCTAAAAAGGTTCTGTTGCAAAGTAAAAAATATAGCTAACCACTAATTTATCATGTCAGTGTTCTCTTAACTTGCTAGCATGATGCTAATTTCGTGGCATGGCGAAAATCCGTAGATCTGAAGAGACCTGCGGTTCTTTTTATATAGAGCGTAAAT
>NZ_JAJNIR010000017.1:0-49154 GCF_022385935.1 Mammaliicoccus sp. J-M41
AAAATTGGCTGGACGAAGTCCAGTACAATACCGAACTCAATCCAGCCAATTAATAGCATAATGGAAACTCTAACTTTGGGGGGTCACTACCTATTAGGCAGTTTTTTTATATTGATTCTGATACTTTTTTAGAGTAATACATTGTATTGACTAAATATAAAATAATCAATAATGACACACTAAAGAATTGATTATTGTCTGAAGAAATTGAGAAAATTGATGCTAGTGCTATACATCCGATTATTAATTGTTGGTTCAGTGTATAAGTTTTTTGTAGTGCAATTAATGTAATATACTGTTCTCCACTATCCATCATATCAATCATTTTTTCGTTTAATTGTTTATCTCCTGCTTTTGGATAGTTTCGTTCTGGATATAATTTTCTCAATTTAGATAAATGCATATATGATATTGGTGCTGTTGATATTAATGAAACGATTGCAATTAACAATGACAGCATACTTGGTTCTTTTGTTAAGTTAATGACGATGTTTAAGATTGTTAATGCTATTGTCATAATGATACCAAGCAATATGGGTGGGTAAATTAATGTTTTTTCTAACTGTATTTCTATTTCATCTTCATTTTCTGGGTTTGTTTCATATTTTCTATATTTTTCAGCTTTTTTATAAACATTAATTAAGATGATTATTAAAATAATATATACAATAGTTAAAATGGTGGCAGTAATATCAGTTTGCACTGTTGTAAGTTCAATTTCTAAAAAGTCGTGACCTTTCTTAAAAATACTTGTAAGTAATCCACCTACTAAACCACCGATCAGCATATATAATATAAAGTTACCAATTAACATAATTTTATTCTTTTTCATAATTCATCCTCCTCGAATATGAAAATATCTTCAACATTTTCTTTGAGTATTCTTGCTATTCTTACAGCAGTCAATACAGATGGCATAAAGTTATTCCGTTCTATCAAAGAAACTGTTTGTCTTGAAATACCTGCTCTTTTAGCCAATTCAGTTTGGTTAAATCCTTCCCGAGCTCTTAACTCTTTTACCCTATTTCTCATTTGACCACCACCTACATTTATAATATACATGATTATAGTCAAAATGACAACTATACTTGTCATTTTGTTATATATAATTGTCACAAATTCTTCGCATAAGAATACATATCATTGCTAATTTATTAATATCATATTTACTTATTCGTCATTATATGTGAAGATTAAATAATTACATATTTCAGAATATTTTGAAGGGGGTAATTTTATGGATCATTTTGGCTTTTGGTCGATTATTCCTCCAATTATAGCCATTATTATGGTATTACTTACAAGAAGTGTTATTGTTTCATTATTTTTAGGATTATTTTCAGGCATACTCTTGTTAACGAGTTTTCATCCAATATCTTCTTTAAAAAAATTACTTGGAGATTATTTGTACAGCACAGTTGCGGATGAATATAATGCTGGAATTCTTATTTTATTAGTGTTTATCGGTGGATTTGTCGCATTGCTTGAGAATTCAGGTGGTGCTAAGACATTTGCAAATCGATTTATATCCGGTGCGAAAAGTCGTATCAAAATTCAACTCGCTGCTTGGTTTAGTGGTATTATAATATTCTTTTCTGAAATGGGCACACCTTTAATTGTTGGACCAATTTATGAAAGTTTATTTGATAAAGCGAAGATTTCTCGAGAAAAATTAGCTTGGATTATTGATTCAACTGCATCGCCAGTTTCTGTAATGGTACCATTTATTGGTTGGGGCGTTTATATTATGGGGTTAATTGATACAGAATTTAAGCGATTAAGTATAGATATGTCCTCATGGGATGCCTTTATGGTTTCATTACCCTACTTTATTTATCCAGTCCTTGCGGTATTAATCGTTCCTCTCATCATTTTATTAAAATTAGATTTCGGACCTATGAAGTCAGCTGAGGATCGAATAATGAATACTGGTCAAATTTATTGGGACAATGCGAAGCCATTAAGAGAAAGTGTGGAAGTCGATAAAGATGTGGAAAATAAAAGTAAACCCATTCTAATTTGGTTACCTATTGTCATTTTAATTGTTTCATTGTTTACTTTATTAGCACCTAAAGGCTTCCCGTTCCAAAGTGTGGAAGGTAAAGATTTCAGAATAGCTTTAAGTTTATCTTATTTCTTTGCAGCTATTTCAATTATCTTATTAATGTTATTTTATAAAGTTAAAACAATTAGCCAATCATTAAATATTTATACGTCCGGTATGAAAAATATGACAGATATTTTAGTTATTTTAGTATTAGCATGGTCTTTAGGAAGTGTATTGGACAAATTAGGAACGGCTAACTACATCGTTCAAGTCATCGATGGCACAATCCCACCTGCTATTGTACCTGCTTTAATATTCCTTGTAGGTGCATGTATGTCTTTCGCAAACGGAACATCTTGGGGAACATTTGCTATTATGTTACCTCTCGCAATTCCATTAGGATATCATTTAGACATTTCGTTAGCAGTTTGTATAGGAGCCGTTATTTCTGGAGGTATCTTTGGGGATCATAGTTCTCCAATATCAGATACGACCATACTATCATCAACAGGTGCTGGTGCTGACCATAAAGATCACAATAAGACCCAAGTACCGATTGCTATATTTAATGGTGTTGTAACAACGATTGCATTACTTATTACAAGTATAATTGATTTTAAATTCACACTTATTTTAGCTATCTTATTCATGATATGTGGCGTCTTTATTATTCATCAAGTTCAGAAATATCGGTATAATCATTAAAAAGAGATGGGATAATTTCCCACCTCTTTTTATTAATTCAATTTAAGCGCTCTAAAAATTTGTTCAGTTTGTTGTTCAATGAGTTTATCACCATTATTCATCGCTTCTTCTAAAGTTATTGGACCATTTGCAATACTAAATGCCGCAGTTAAACCTTGCTCATGAAGTGCTGACAATGGCCTCTCAACTGTACCACCAATTGCGATAACAGGTATTTGATAAGATTTTGCAATTTGTGCAATTCCTGATATGACTTTTCCTCCAGAAGTTTGTCCATCGATTTTACCTTCACCAGTGATAATCAAGTCTATTTCATTTTCTTTAATAATATCTTTAAAATTCACAAAATCTACTACTAGTTCGATACCTCTTTTTAATTCTGCATTTAAGAATGCTAACATGCCGCCTGCTGTTCCACCTGCAGCGCCAGCACCTTCTATATTGCTTATTTCTTTGCCTTTAAATGTCTTAATAACATCTGCAAAATGAATAAGTGACTGATCTAGCCTCTCAACGATTTCTGGTGTGGCACCTTTTTGAGGGCCAAATATATAACTTGAACCTTGTTTACCGACAAATGGATTCGTCACATCGCAAGCAATTTCAAATTTAACATCCTTAATTTGTGGCATAACGTTTGATTCAACTATCGTTTCAATATTATGAATATGTTGTGCACCAAATGGTATATCTACACCATTTTCATCTAGAAATTGATATCCTAATGCTTGTAACAATCCTATACCCGCATCATTTGTAGCACTTCCACCTAAACAAACAATAAAATGTTTAATACCTTTTTCAACAGCATCTTTAATAAGTAATCCTGTACCATAAGTGGTCGTATGTATCGGATTAAGTTCTTCTCGTTTAAGTAAATCAATACCCGAACTCGTTGCTAGTTCGATAATAGCTGTCTTTCCATCGCCAGTTATACCATAACTTGATTGTATAGGTCTTGATAATGGATCTATACTATTAAATTCAACTACTGTTCCTTCAGTAGCTTGCACTAAATTAATCATCGTGCCTTCTCCACCATCTGCCATTGGAAGAAGAAACGTTTTAGTTTCTGAATCTACTGTTAAAATGCCACGTTCTATCGCTTGCGCAGCACTTAGCGCATCTATACTACCTTTAAAGGAATCTGGTGCAATTAATACTTTCATGAATATCGCCACCTTCTTAAGATTTCGTTCTATTTATATGTTACAGAAAAAATGTAAAATTAACAGATTTAATTAATAAAATGGGAAGAATATTGGTAACAGAATCATTGAAACAATGATAGATAAAATAATAAGTGGGATACCCGCAATAGCATAGTCTTTAAACTTAAATCCTCCAAGACCATAAACCATTGTATTAGCAGGCATACCAATTGGTGTCGCAAATGCTAGTGAACCACCGATTACAGTCGCCATCAATACAGCGCTAGGATCAGCCCCCATACCATTTGCTATAGATATACTAATTGGCACTAATAATGCAGTTGTTGCGGTATTGGACATAAAATTCGTCATCGTAGCAGATAACACGAGAATAACAAATAATAATACATAAGGAGAAGGGTCTTTTCCTAAAGTACTTATTAACGTACTGGCAATAACCTTTCCTGCACCAGATACTTGAATAGCATTTGCTAAAGCAAGTGAACCTACAAATAATAATATCGTATTCATATCAATTGATCTCATTGCTTTTTTCTCTGGAATAACTCTGGTTGCTATTAATACTAGAGCACCAATCCATGCAGAAACATGTAACGCAATACCTATTTGCTGTTCAAAAATCATTGCAATAACGGTTAAAATCAATACGCCTAAAGACATAACTTGTTTCCATTTTGGAACCTTTGAATAATCAACTTCTTGAGCATATATTGAATCTTCTTCAAGATCAACTTCTTCTCTTTTTGGTAATAATTTATGTCCAATTAAAGTGAAATATAATATACCGATAATCAGAATTGGTAACCCTACTTTTGCATATTCAAAAAATCCAAACCCATCACCTATTTGTTTAAGTGCTGATTGTGCAATCATATTACCTGGCGCCCCAATTAAACTTAAGTTACCACCCATTGCAGCTGCAAAAACTAATGGTAAGAGTAAAGTAGATCTTGAGAAACCGGATTTTGCTGCGATACCAATTACAACTGGTATTAAAACTGCGGCAGTACCTGTATTAGAAAGTACACCTGACATTAAACCAGTTATTAACATAACAGAAATAATTAATTGTTTTTCAGTTTTAGCAAATTTTGTGACGATTCCCCCTATTTTTTGAGCCATTCCCGTTTCGAAAAACGCACCGCCAACAATAAACATGGCCATAAATAATAGTACGTTACTATCGACAAATCCTGCAAAAGCTTCTTCAGGTTTGAGCACGCCTGTTATAACTAACCCTATTGCGACAATCATTGCAGTTACTGCTAACGGTATCTTTTCCCAAGCAAACATAACAATTGCAAATACTAAAAATATTAAAGTAATTATTGAACCGTCCATTCTAAGCACCCCTTATTTCAAAATTTGATAGCGTTTTCATTTCAATCATCATACATTAACGTATACATTAAGTCAATGAATTAGTGAAATATTTTTCTTTTTAAGTTATACATTGACAACAACGTATACATTATTTAATAATGGATGTATCACAAAGAAACAGGAGGTTATGTATCATGTCACAACAAAAAACATTTAAAATCGCTGTCATTCCAGGTGATGGTATTGGTAAAGAAGTTATTAACGAAGGGGTTCGTGTATTAGATCATTTAGCAGAGCAATCCAATAATCAATTTTCATTTGATTTTGATTACTTCCCTTGGGGATGTGAGTACTATTTAGAAAATGGTCGCATGATGGCTGAAGATGGATTAGAAACTTTAAAAGACTATGATGCTATATACTTTGGTGCTGTAGGGTTCCCAAATGTTCCCGACCATATTAGCTTATGGGGATTGAGAATTGCTATATGCCAAGGTTTTGACCAATGGGCAAATATTCGTCCAGTTGAATTTTTACCAGGTGTTGAAAGTAAATTAAATCATCCTGATGTTGAATCTTTAAATTGGGTACTAATCCGTGAGAATTCTGAAGGTGAATATTCTGGTGTTGGTGGTCGTAACTTTACTGGTAGAGGTGAAGGCAATGAAGTAGCCGTTCAATCATCTTTATTTACAGAAAAAGGTTGTGAACGTGTGATTAGATATGCGTTTGAAACTGCAAGAAAGCGTAAACGTAAAAAAGTAACAAGTGTTACTAAAAGTAATGCGCAACAATATGGAATGGTATTATGGGATGATGTATTTAAACGTGTGAGCAAAGAATATCCTGATGTTGAAACTGATCAATGGTTAGTTGATGCTATGGCGGCACACTTTGTGTTACATCCAGAAGATTTAGAAGTCGTAGTTGCATCTAACTTATTAGCAGATATATTATCTGACTTAGGTAGTGCATTAGCAGGCAGTTTAGGTATTGCAGCAAGTGCAAACTTAAACCCAGATCGTCGTTATCCAAGCATGTTTGAATCTGTTCATGGTTCTGCACCGGATATTGCTGGTAAAGGAATCGCAAACCCTATTGGAGCTATTGGTAGTGCAGCATTAATGTTAGATCATTTAGGCTTAAAAGAAGAAGCGAATCAAGTCAATGAAGCTATTAAGAAAGCGACAGGTTCTGGCGCACTTACAATAGACATAGGTGGCAATACATCAACTAAAGAAATGGCAGATTCAATTATTGAGAACTTACATTCAAATGTAAAGCAATAATTTTATTCTTAATCATTTTATATAACCGCACGTCTTTCTGGTATAATGAGGGAAACTCATTTTAAGAAAGACGTGTATTTTTTTGAGGAGGGTGAGATATGTCAGAGGAACATCAAACTGAATATGATTCTTTAAAAGGAAAACTTCTAGACATCGCTAAGCAGTTAGATGAACAGCGATTACCTATTCGTGCTTATCATATATTACGTATCGCGATTAAAAATTTAATACTAGAGCCAGGTCAAACAATTTTAGAAAGGGAAATTGCTGAAGCTTTAGAAATGAGCCGTACGCCTGTTAGAGAAGCTTTAGTAAGATTACAAACTGAAGGATTATTGACTTTAATTCCGAGGCGTGGCTTTCATATCAATCCGATAAAAAAACATGATTTGAAGGAAATCTATGAAATCACTGAAACGTTAGATGGTTTAGCAGTAGAATTAGCGACAACAAAAGTGACAGAAGAAAATATAGCACATTTAAAGCATTTAATTGCATTACAGCAAGAACAACTTGAACAGAATAATTTATACGAATGGTCTATATTAGATGATCAATTTCATGCGGATTTAATTAGTTTTGCAAATAATACACGCTTAAGTAGCGTTATTAATATACATGCAGACCAATTATATAGAGCTAGACTATTTACGATCAATGACCGACCTGCTCCTTATCAATCTATCGTTGAACATAAAGCTATTATTGCATGTATAGAAGCTAAAGATAAGCATGCCGCACGATTAGCTATGCAGTCTCACAGAAAAAGAGCGTGGGGAGAAATTGTTAATTCATTAAATGACTAGATTAAAAAACCATAAACTTTACTCAAAAATTGTTTATGGTTTTTCTTTATACTTTATTTTATTGATGTGTATAAGTTAAATCCCAACCTATACCAAATTGATCGATTACTTTCGCATATGTCTGTCCCCAGAAAGTTTGTCCAAGTTCCATTTGAACTTGTCCACCTTCTTTAAAAATATTATAAACTTCATTAATTTGTTCTTCTGTCTCAAATTCTAACACAATATATATATTGTGTTTCTTATGAAGTGAATCATCGTCATTTGGTATATCAGAAAACATAAATAAATGACCATTAACTTCTAATTGTGCATGTATAATTCTATTAGGATCTTCGGAGGCATCTACACCTGCGTCACCATAAGTTTGTGATTCTCTTACGCTTCCATCTAAGGCTTCACTATAAAACCCTAACGCTTCTTCGCAAGTTCCGTTAAAGTAAAGATAAGGTGTAACTTGTTTAATCACCATGCACCACTCCCCATATTTGATTGTTAATCAAAATAAGTATATAAATGTGCAAAGAGTTTGTCAAATGTTAATAAAATTTACATTTTAAACACAAAACGATTAATTATTATATTTCAGTTATGTTTAATTAAATGATGATTACTTTCTTCTTGTCTACTATATGTGTTATTGACACTCATTTCATTAGTAAGCAACACTAATGCTTCATCACGTTCTCGCTCAAATGTATCTATAAATAAATTCAATTCACGAGCTCGTTCTGGCACGAGTTGTGTAAGCGAAATATTTAATGATGAATACTTCTCCTGTTTATCACATAACTGTTCTGTAAAACTCCAGATTACTCTAAATATATCCATCGTAATATTCGTGCCGTCTTTTAAAGTGTAAGATTTAGAAATTGTATTGGCATTACTTTTCAGTGAAAAAGCAATGGTCTTAACTAATAAATTTCTAGATCTTAATTGTTTCGTTAAACGTTCCACTTGTTGAAGAATGATTTCTTTCATTTCATAATATTGGTATTGTTTTTCAAGCGCGACTTCACATTTAATGTCCGGATTATAAATACTATGTGTTTCACGTACGATATTAGTATCTATACCATTACTGATTAAATTCAATTCCTTACCCATCTTGCCATATAATTGTGTTAATTTATTAACTGGATAGCGTGCTAAATCTCCAACAGTATATAAACCAAGCTCATTTAGTTCCTTTTCTAACCGATCATTTATCCCCCACACTTTATGCAATGGATGTATCGGCCACACTTTATCTCTTATATCGCTATAATTTAATACTCCAATTAATTGATCATGTTGGTAAGACTCATTATCTAAAGCCAACTTGCTTAACAACATGTTTGGTCCAATACCTATATGACAATTTAATTGCGTTTCTTGTTCTATTTCAGTTCGGATCCTTGCAGCAAATTCAATTGGATTATCACAATATTGTTTATAATAATGTGTCACATCAATAAAAATTTCATCTATACGATGTTGTTGGATATCATCTGCATGTACATATTTAAGTAATACTTTATAAATAGCATTTGCATAGTTTATATATTGTTTCATATTTGGATTGATAATAAAGATATCATTTCTATGTGGTATTTCAAATAGTCTTGAACCAGTCTTGATTCCTAATTCTTGTAACGGCTCAGTAGCAGAAATAACGATAGCGCCTTGCCTTTTCGTATCAGAAATAACAGCTAATTTATATTCATTTGGGTTAATACCTTTAGAAACACATGACACATTTGCAAAAAAGTTATGATGACTTAAACATAAAATATATCTCTCTTGGAAATCACTGTAATTGTACATCACATCACCTCCCAGAACATTTGTTTGTACCACTATTATATACGAACACATGTTCTATTTCAAGAGATTTATTTATCTAAATAAAAAAGTCCTACAAAGTATTAACCTGTTATAGGTCAACTTTGTAAGACTTCATTATAAGTTATCGTACTATACTTAATTTTTCTTCGTCATCAGCACCAATTGACTGATCGATATGAACATGTGTCTTTAAAAATATTTCTTCTGGCTCGCCTTTGAATTCAATTTGTTCTAATTTAAATTCAAATTCGTATTCTTGGTGGTCTTTCTTCTTAATCAAGAAGGATTGATTAACTTTATGCTTATGCAATTCATAATCAAATTCCGAAAAATCACTATCCTCATTTTGATTATTGACACGTTCAATAAGAGACAATTCAATATATTTAACTTCTAAATCACATGAACCGCCTTTAAATATTACTTTACCTTTAATGGGCTCTTCTTCATTAAAAGTCATCTTTTCTAAACGCGTATCGATTGTTAGATTACCGACACCTATAGAGGTAAGTAACTTTTCAAACATAATACAAATCCCCCTTAATCTTCATTAAAGATAGTTTAACTCGATTAAACTAAAATTTAAAGTGATTAAAGAGGATTTTTTTAATTATAATTGATATTTTTTTAACAAACGTCAATTTTCAACATAAACTTACTTATATAAACCTAAAGCTTTCGAAGTTGATGTATTAATTTCATTAAATAATTCTGGATTATCAGATAAATTTGTTCTAAATGAAGGTATCATTTGTTTAATTTTATCTTCCCAGTTTACAAATTCATTAGGGAAACATTTTTCAAGTAACTGCAACATAACGTGTACAGCAGTAGAAGCACCTGGAGATGCACCTAATAACGCAGAAATAGAGCCATCTTCACTTGTTACAAGTTCAGTACCAAATTGTAATGTACCCTTTCCTCCTTCTTTTGTATCTTTAATGACTTGTACACGTTGACCAGCGATTACGATATCCCAATCTTCTAACTTAGCAGTCGGTATAAATTCTTTTAGTTCTTCTAAACGCTTTTCATCTGACAATAAGACTTGTTCTACTAAATATTTCGTTAATCCCATTTCTTTTAAACCAGCTGATAACATCGTAAAGATATTATTCGGTTTCACTGAGCCAAATAAATCTAAGTTAGAGCCAGTTTTCAAGAATTTAGGTGAGAATCCAGCAAATGGTCCAAATAATAATGAACGTTTACCTTCAATATATCTAGTATCTAAATGTGGCACAGACATTGGTGGCGCGCCAACTTTTGCTTTACCATATACTTTAGCATCGTGTTTAGCAATAATATCTTCGTTATTACATACCATAAATAAACCACTAACTGGGAAACCTCCAATATTAGAAGCTTCCTTAATGCCTGTCTTTTGTAAAAGTGGTAAACTACCGCCACCAGCACCGATAAACACAAATTGAGTATTGTGATATTCAACCTTTTTAGTTTCGGCATTATAGATCTTTAATTGCCATGAATTGTCTTCATTTCTTCGAATATTCTGAACAGAATGATTATAATTTAACTCAACACCCTGATCTTTTAAGTCACTTAATAATGAGCGCGTTAAATTCCCAAAGTTTACATCCGTACCAGATTCAATTTTAGTTGCGGCAATTGTTTCATCTTTCGAACGCCCTTCCATCATAAGTGGCATCCAATGCTTTAACGTCTCAAGATTATCCGTAAATGTCATACCATTGAATAATGGATTTTTTGATAATGCATCACATCTATTTTTCAAAAATTGTACATTTTTGTCTCCATACACAAAACTCATATGTGGTACAGGACGAATAAATGATTGTGGATCTGTTAAACTACCTTTGTTTACTAAATATGTCCAAAATTGCTTTGATAATTGAAATTGTTCATTTATTTGAATAGCTTTATCAATATTAACTGAACCATCCGCCTCTTCTTTAGTATAATTCAATTCACATAATGCTGAATGTCCAGTTCCAGCGTTATTCCATTCATTAGAACTTTCTTCAGCAGGTTTTGATAATTTTTCAAATAATTTAATTTCTAAGTTTGGTGATAATTCTTTAAGCATTGTACCTAAAGTAGCACTCATAATGCCTCCACCAATTAATATTACATCTGTTTTCTTATGTAAAGCATTCATAATTAACTACAGAGCCCCTTTCAATATTAACCATTTCGACTAAATATATGTCCATAAAAAATATACAAATGAATAATTTGTATGAATTAATCTATGTATTACTACTATTATAAACCTTATACTTTCATTTAAAAAGTGACAACAAGCGCACAATGTGTAATAAGTTAATTTTATTATTAAGTTACATTAAAATAGTCGAGAATTAGTATAACTTAATTAATATATCTATATAAATAGTATAACAGATTACCTAAATGATGGTTTAAAAAATTTCAATTAACATTTATAGTTTACATAATATTATTATGATATTTAAATAAAGATACTTATATTATAATGAATTTGGGTATTATAGTGGTATAATCAAAACAAAAATATTTTAAAGGAGTTTTTTATGAAAGCTTTCATTAATTTACTTAAAAAAGGAAGCAAATCTTCGCTTTCTGCTGCAGTCGTTAACTTTATTTTAGGTTGTTTAAAGTTATTCGCTTTTATCTTTACAGGAAACATCGCTATGTTTGCAGAAATGATGCACTCTTTCGGTGATGCAGCAAACCAACTTTTTGTATTTTTAGGATCAGCATTTTCTAAAAGAAGTCCAAATGAGAAGTTTCCTCTTGGATACGGAAGATTAATTAACCTCGTCTGTTTAATAGCAGTTATTATTGTAGGTATTTTATCTTATGAGACAGTTAAAGAAGGTTTTCACCATATTGTTCATCCCAATGAAACTGGCGGACCAATATTATTCTTCTGGATTAATATCGCTGTTCTAGGTATCGGTATTATTTTAGAAGGTACTGTATTAAGAAAAGCTGGTAAAGAAATCTTGGAAGAAGCTGGTGAAAGCAGTAAAGGATTACTGACACCATTTACTAAAAGTTATTTAATGATTGGTAAAGCTAAACCTGCAACAAAATTAGTATTCATGGAAGATACTGTTGCAACTGGTGGTGGTATTATTGCCGTTCTTTCAATCATTATCGCAAGATTAACAGGATTGGGTATGTTAGAAGGTATTGCTTCAGTCATCATTGGTGTGATGATGTTTGTAGTTGTGGGTATTATCTTCATTGAAAATGCTCAAGGCGTTCTTGGTATTGCAGATCATGAATCTGAAATACATGCTTCACGTGTCATATTAGATGATAAAGCAATTAGTGATATTAAAAGACTCGCTGTTATTAAAGAAGGTGAAGCACTTCATATAGAATGTTTATTAGAAGTTAATCACAATTATACACTTAAAGAGTTGTCAGATATCAGAAAACGGATTATATTAAAATTGTTAGACTTATCTCATGTTGAAGATGTGAACATTGAATTCATAGAAGATGATGGTCAAACAGACTGGAATGGAGATAGTGGTCCTTCAGCAAATATTCAATATAATAAGGAGCGTTTATAATGCCAATCGTAAACATTAAATTAATTGAAGGTAGATCTGATGAACAATTGAAAGGTCTTGTAAAAGATGTTACAGAAGCTGTTCATCAAAATGCAAAAGCACCAAAAGAAAATATTCATGTGATTATTGAAGAAATGAAACCTGAACACTATGGTGTTGCTGGTACTCGTAAATCTGATTCATAAGAACTATATCAATATAAAAAGCAATAAATGGTCAAAATGACCATTTATTGCTTTTTTAGTTTCCTCAATGATTAATCGTTAAGAAATTTTTTAATTGCTTCTTTATTTTTTTCTTTGTCGATTTTTAATACTGCCCCATTTTCAATATCATTCTCATTTGTATAAGAACCTTTAACAGGGACTGTTAACGTCTTAATATCTTTATCGCCTCTAGCTAAGAAGCTAGCTCCCGTTTTGTAAATTGTTTGATCATCTAAATTGGTATTAACATAACCTCTAGCAATACCAGCTAATTTCGGTGCTTTAACAACTGAATCCACACTCATCAATTCTGATTTTAATGCAGTCATAACTTGTTGTTGTCTTCTAACACGACCAAAGTCACCTTCTTCATCATGTCTAAAGCGCGCATAACCTAATAATTCTTTCCCGTTTAAATTATGTTGCCCTTGTTTTAAAGAAACACCAATTTTTGCAGACATATCTTTTTCAACATCGATTGGAACGCCTTTAGGTGCAATTTCATCGACCATTTCTTCAAATCCATCAAAATCGATAATTGCATAGTATTCCGGATCAATATCAAGGTTCTTCTTCAATGTCTTACGTAATAATTCAGGTCCGCCTAATGAATATGCAGTATTAATCTTATAATTACGATAGCCACCTGGGATTTCTGAATAAATATCTCTCATGACTGATACTATTTTGAGATCTTTTTTCAAGTAATCATATTGAACAATCATAATTGAGTCTGTTCTAGGTTGTGAATTATCTACTTTGCGGTCCTCACCTAATACGAGCACATTTACTTTACCATCATTCCGCGTTGTACTATTGAATTTATGTAATTGCTGCTTTTTACCGTTATCTGATGAAACTTTCAAACCAGATTTATAAGAAGCATTAATATAAAATCCAAGTCCAATTAAAAGTAAGATTATACCTAAGAAAATAAAAGGTCTTTTTTTAATTCTACGCTTTTTTCTTCTTGTAGGTATATTCGTTTGACGATTATCTTCAGTTTCTGATTGATTATGCGAAGTCATTGTTACCAACCTTTTATCTTCAAAATTGAGTCTAATTATATTATAATGAGACTCATACATTAAGTTAACCAATTTATATACTAAAAATCAAGAAAAATTGCAAAGCTAACTTAAAAATAAGACTTGAGACTGAATAAAGGATGGTAAAAATATCATGAATATGAATAAAGCGTATTTTGCAGGAGGATGCTTTTGGTGTATGGTTAAGCCATTTGACCAATATGAAGGAATAGATAAAGTGACTTCAGGTTATATGGGTGGAACAACTGAAAATCCAACATACGAAGAAGTAAAAAAAGGTGATACCGGACATTATGAAGTTGTCGAAATCCAATATGATGTAGCTTTATTCTCATATAATAGACTGCTAGAAATATATTTTGCAATTATTGACCCTACTGATGCTAATGGACAATTCCAAGACAGAGGTACACAATATGAAACAGCTATTTTCTATACAAATGCTGATCAAAAGAAACTTGCTGAACAGTATATCGAACAACTCAATAAAGAATTACCAAAAGGAAAATCAGTCGTTACAAAACTATTACCATATAAGCCTTTTTACAAAGCTGAAGATTATCATCAAGATTTTTATAAGAAGAATCCTGAAAGATATCAAGAAGAACAAACAATTAGACAAAGTTTAAAATAAACAAGTATAGCATAACAGTATCGTATACAATTATGCTATACTGTTATTTTTATATAACATCTATCAGTATTTAAGATATAAAAGGAGAACATTATGGAACAATGGATTACTGATTATATGACGCATTATGGATATATCGGTGTCTTCATACTCGTATTTTTAGAATATGTTATACACCCCTTCCCTTCTGAAATCATATTAACATTTGCTGGATTCATGACTTCACAGTCAGAGTTGAATATCATAATTGTATGTTTACTTACAATTTTAGGTGCTGTACTCGGAGCACTTGTATTATATAGTATCGGTGCTCTTATAGGTGAAGAACGTTTATATAAATTTATACATAAACGTGGCAAATATATAGGTATCAAAACACAAGACTTAGATAAGACTATACAATGGTTAGATAAATATGGACATTGGGCTATCTTCTTAGGACGCTTTATCCCAATCGTTAGAACACTCATTTCATTACCAGCCGGTATAACTAAAATGAACTTACCCGTATTTATACTTTTAACAGCAATCGGCACAGGTATGTGGAATATATTTCTAATTATGCTCGGTAAAATGTTAGGCAATCATTGGCATCAAATTCTCGTATATGTAGGTATGTATTCTAAAGTGTTTATTGTAATTATCGCAATAGCAGTACTATACGTCTTATACTTATGGTATAAACGCATTAAAGAAACACGTGTTAATTAAATAAAAAACAAAACTTTCATAACACCTTTTTTAAGGAATGGTTATGAAAGTTTTTTTGTATTATAAACAACAAATTTATTACTACTAGTATTAGTTATTCAATCTATTTTTCCTTTTTCATATTTCTTCCCATATATATTTTTGCTTCTTGAATAAATAAATCAATGAGATTGTTATCCCAATTTTTCTTCTTTGTTAAAGCAAATGAATAAAAAGTAGGAAATTGCTCATTTCCCTCTATGATTTTCAGCCTATTTGAATTTATTTCTTTCTCTACAGTTCTATATGGCAATACACTAAATCCCATATCATCTATTAAAAATGTCTTAATTGCATCTATACTCCATAATTCTGTTCTTTTAGAAACTTCCTTTAAGTTACTACTTAAAAAATCTTCAAACATCGTGCGATAAGTACTGTCTTTTTCATTTATTACAAAATGATTATATCTTCTACTACTTAACAACTCATCTAATGTATCTGGAGCAGAATGATGTGCCACAATAACAATTTCATCATCACTTAATTTATGTTTTTTTATTGCATTATTTTGGATTCCAGTATTAATCACAAAAGCTATATCTACTTCACCATTAATTAGTAATGCTTGATTTTTGCTACAAGTATTATTGAGTAAATCAAATTCTGTATTTGGAAATTTTTCTAAAAAAATTTTTATAACTTCACTTAACCCTGTTGTTACTAATGATTCAGGTGCTGCTATTTTTAATTTATTAGTCATGTCCTCATTCGATAATTTAATAATTTGATCGTGTGTCGAAATATAGTCATTAACTAAAGGTAATATTTTTAAAAGAAACTCACTTTCAATCAATTTTCTGTTTGAGTATATAAATAATTCATTCTTCAATTCTGATTCTAACTGATTAATTTGTTGAGATACATTTGATTGCGTATAGTTTAGTAATTCTGCTGTTCTTGTATAACTCTTCGTTTCTATAAGTGTCTTTAAAATTTTTAACTGCTTTATATTCATTCAATCACCCATTAATTTTATTAATGCATTAATAATAACATTAATTTCACTTATAACCAAAAAGACATTAAAATTTATATAGAGGTGAAGAACATGTCTGCGTTTTTAATTTATGTTTTTGTAACATCTATTACGCCAGGTCCAAGTAATATTTTTATTATGAATTCTACAAAGAAACATGGTTTATTAGGTGCAAAAAAATTTATACTTGGTATATTAGCAGGTTTTTTATTTTTAGCTATTTTAGCTTCTATTTGTTTATACTTATTTGATGAATATATTGAAGCAGTTGAACAAACACTGAAAATATTTGGTTTTATATATTTATTGTATCTATCCTATAAAACGTTTACTGCTAGTAAAAACGATGAAATTGGTGATGTATTTTCTACTTTTAAAGCTGGATTTTTATTACAAATTTTAAATATGAAAACATTATTATTTTATATCACGTTACTAGGTGTCTTTATTATCCCTAATTCCAATTACAAACCATTTGTATATATGGTACTAACAATTATTATTGGTTGGACTTGCCTTATTGTATGGGGCGTATTAGGACACTACTTAAAAAGATACCTCAATAAATATCATTATATTTTCAATACTGTTATGTCATTATTAATACTTTATTCTGCATTTAGTATTTTCTATTAATGAATAAAAGTGAGATTTAACTAAAAAACATAATGTGCAATATCATTTTCTGGAATACGAGAGCGCTTATTTTTTTGTATAAAATTGGAAATTTGGAACGATTTTGTATAGTGCTGACGCCTGAGGGAATAGTATGAGTGAGAGACTACAGGCTCGAACCATACCCTAGGCAAGCATGCACGAACAAAATCGTAGATTATAAAAAATAACACCTCATTTTATACTGAATAAATCAGTGGTATGAGGTGTTATTTAATTTAAGTTAGGAATTATCTCACAGACTCTTTTTATTTATGATTAATTGTTAAAGATACTCTTATTAAATTCCATAATAATGAACTATATTTACGATATACTAAATATCTTGGTTCCCAATCTGGATAAAATTTTTGTTTATAATTCCGTAATCCTTGGAAGCTATATAATCCATTCATATTTTCAAATACTTTTGCTGCAAATTTTTCTCTTAAATATGCATATTGATTATGTCCTACATTAGATAATGTAGCCATTCCCATATTAAATTGTTTATAGCCTTGTTCTTGTGCCCATAATAACATATGGATATATAAAGCATCCATCATTGGTAAATCAACTTCTTTGTTCCATCTTATTAAGTCCACTGAAATTGAATCATTATAGTTCGTATACATTAATGAACAGAAACCTACTATTTCTTTGCTGTCATTTCTTATAACTGCAATAGGTGCTTTATTTAAATAATCTTCATCAAATGATCCAACTGAGAAACTCATTTCTCTCTTGTCACCTAACCAGCCATCACTAATAGATTTCAATATGTTGATATTATCTTGTGCATATGGTGCTTCTATTATGTCGAATTGATAGCCTTCTGATGCCATTTTATTATGAGTTGCACGCATACCACGTTTTTTCTTTCCTGATAAACTGAATGTTTCGAGGTCTATGAGTGCTTCTTCACCTAATTTGAAAAAGACATTTCCATAATCATGATATAAAGATAGTAATTTACTTTGTACTTGATAGAAAATAATATCATGCCCTAAAAAATGCATTTGATCATAAAATTCTTTTAATACGGCATGATATTTATCCGAGTTACCGACTGGATCTCCTAACACGATAACTGCATTCATCGTATGTCGATACATAATAAAGACATCTTCATCTTTATTAACATAAAATGATTTATCTCCTGTAAATGCTAAGTGACTCACATATGAACCTTGATTTTGATCGATAATGGATTGTATTGTTTCATAACTGGCATTTGTATATAAACTTTTTTGGAATTTTTTTGAAAGTATATATGTTATGCACATACCGATTAAACACAATATCGCAAGTGCAATCAAGAACATTGTAAACACGGCATATTTATCAAATTTAGTAACTTCATGTGGATATAAATTTAAATAATTTTTAGTAACAATTCTATTGAAGATAAACATTGTTAAAATTAATACACCACTTAAAACAATTTTCATAGGTGTTACTATCTTTTTGACAACGAGTGCATTTTTGTAACCGATAAATAATAATACTAAAAGTATCGCTAACCATAAAAATGCTATGATTGTACTATTTGTTAATATGGATACGACTAACATCACGATGACAGAAATAATGCTCATAAGAATCGATCGCATCGTACCAGACATTACACCTTTGGCACAAATCAGTAACATGAGTGTAGCAGCTGTATGTAATGCTAATAAGATTGAATAAAAAGTATAATGATGTGAGTAAATTGCATCATATAAGATTAATATGTGATTAAAATAAAGCACAAAGCCTGTAATACCTGATAATAAACCTAGTGCTAATGTTGGTACTTTAGTCATAAAGTCACTTTGAACAGACTTGATAAACGATGTTGTATCAACTGCCGGTGTATAGAATTTACTTTCTTCGATGTATTTTTTAGCGATACTACCAAATTCAAATGTAGATAAACCAAGTGCGATTATGAATGGGAAGAAATAATAAGCAACTCTATAAAGTAACAACGCTAATAATACTTTTTCTTCAGGTACACCAAGCGACTTAATACCTAATAAGATCACTAAATCAAATGCACCAAATCCCCCGGGTATCATACTAATTAATCCTGATAAGGCAGCAACTACAAATATCCCGACTAAGTGTGAAAAGTCTACGTGAATATGTAATGCTTTTAAAATGACAAATAATAAGTAGCTCGCAGCAATCCATTCGAGTGCAGATACAATTGTAAATTTAAAACCAAGTAATCTATCTCGACTTATAGATGGTTTCAAATACGACACAGCTATAAATAATGGAAGAAACAAGCTGCCAATATATATGACAATTTTAGCCCATGAAATATCAGCTAGTAATGCATCCGCATTAAAAACACTAAATACAATAAATGCACATAATAAACTTAAACCACTTAACATGGATAACAATAATAATGAAACACTTTTAACTAAATCTTTCTTATCTTCAACGTCATTTCTATAAGAGTAAATTCTTAAACCAGCACCTATTAAGCCACCAAAGCCTAAAATACTGTTAAATGTATTGATAATATAGCTAATGGATAAAACTTTGTGTATCGGTAAACTGATTTTTAAAGATTGTTTTAACATCATGTCATATAGTGATAAAACAGAAACGGAAAGTACACCTAATATAATGATGCCTACAAAATAAAATGTATTCATTTCTCTAAAAAGAACGATTGTCTTTTTAAAGTCGATTTTCCCTAATTCATTATGTAATACAAATACTACGATGCATAATACGATACATATAAATAGAACCTTTAATATTGGCAAAATTTTCTTTCGATTTAATAGTCTCATATTCCAACCTTCTTTTATTTTGTAATACTCCCAAATAATACCATATAAATATATAAATTAAAATGTTTAAAAAAGACTGCCATTAAGCTTCAAAAGTTAAAGGCAGTCTATCTTTATTGTTTATTCTTTTTCGTATACAACTTCTTCATCTTTAAACTCGTATGGACCTGAGTCATCTTGATAATACTTATTATAACGACGTTTAAATAATGTGAAGAGATGTGTCACAGCTACTTTAATAATAGCATAAGCTGGAATACCTAAAATAACACCAAGTATACCTGCTAAATTACCTGCACATAACAATACAAAGATGATTGTTAAAGGATGAATTTGCATTGTTTTCCCCATAATATTCGGTGAAATAAAATGTCCTTCTAAAAATTGAACTGCAGCCCAAACGATTGCAAGTTTCAATAACATAAATGGTGAATCAATTGCCGCTAAAATAATTGCTGGTGAAATAGCAATTATTGGACCTAAATACGGTACAACACTTGTTACAGCAGCAATACTTGCTAAAGTTAGTGCATAGTCTAATCCAATGATTGAATAACCAATAAATAGTAATACACCAATACAGAAAGCAACAATCATTTGACCTTGAATATAAGAACCAACTTGTACATTCATCTTATCAATTAAATCATGAGTATCTTTTCTGAATTTTGGTGGCATTAATCTAATAAAGTAATTTCTAAACTTTGCACCATCTTTAAGTAAGAAGAATAATACAAATGGGAATGTAATAATGATCACAACAACATGTGTAATTGTAGATACAAATGATTGGAACTTATTACTGAAATCCCCTACTGAATTAGATATTTTCTTTGGAATATCACTAAAGTTTTGTTGGAACCAATTTTGAGCTTGTGTATAGTAATCCGCTACAAATGAATTTTGAGAAAGCTCTTTTAATTTATCACTAAATTCATCGAAATATGTAGGTAAATTTTTAGATAAACTTTCAACTTGATGTTGCACAACAGGTATTAATAACGTCACAATTAGTGTAAATGCTGCGATAATTACACATAATAATATGATGATACCCCATAATCTAGAGATGTTAAACCTTTCCATAAAATTAATTAAAGGATTAAACAAATAGAATGCAACAAACGCAACAATAATTGGGCCAATTAAAGTTGTCGTAATCGTAACGATAGGTTCAAAAATAAATGAAACATGTTGGAAAATAAATATTGTTAACCCTATCAGTATCAATAATCCTAAAATGAAATAAATATCACGTCCACCGAAAAACTGCATAAAACGTGTTGTTTTATTAAAAGAATTATTGGAATGCTTTTCTTTTTCCAAAATAAGCCCTCCTCTTAAAGATTTATAATCTATTATACCCTAATCGTTTCACTTTAAAAACAAAAATTTACATTTATAGTTTACATAATAATATTATAATTATTTTTAGAGTATAAAAAGAAGATACACCATGAAGATGTATCTTCTTAACTATAAAACTCTTATTTAACGACTAATATTTTATCGCCTTGTTCAACAGAACCTGTTGTTAGTACTTCTAATGAAGCATCACCAAGGTTTGTAACAACAATTGGTGTAACAGTACTATCAGCATTTTCTTTAATGAAGTCTAAATCTACTTTCATTAACGGTTGACCTTTAACGATATCTGTATCAGCTTCCGCTAAAATTTCAAATCCTTTACCTTCTAATTTAACTGTTTCTAAACCGAAGTGGATTAATAATTCAACACCGTCATTAGATTCTAAACCGATTGCATGTTTTGTAGGGAATGTCATTTTCAATTTACCATCAAATGGTGCAACAACTTCACCAGTTTCAGGAATAATTGCAACGCCATCACCCATCATTTTTTCAGAGAATACTTTATCTGGTACTTCAGAGATATTAACAACTTCACCTTTAATTGGTGCATAAATTGTTGCGCCACCTTCAGCTAAAATAGCAGCACTTTCTTGATCGCCTTCCTCAGTAACAGTTGTTTCATCAGGTTTCGTAATTTCTCCTGAAATGATACGTGCCATATCGTGTTTAATTTGATCTGATTTAGGTCCAAAAATAGCTTGAATATTGTTACCAACTTCAAGTACACCTGATGCACCTAAACTTTTCAGTTCATCTTTGTTTACTTCAGATTTATTTAATACCTCAACACGTAATCGCGTAATACAAGCATCTAAATGTTTGATGTTTTCTTTACCACCCATCGCATCTAATACATCGAATGGAAGTTCAGCTACTGAACTATTGCGTGTTTCAGATTCTTTATCTTCACGACCAGGTGTTTTTAAGTTAAATTTCTTAATCGCAAATGTGAATAAGAAGTAATAAACTAACGCATAAATAATACCTACTGGAATAACAAGTAGTGCATTAGTACGATCCCAGTTTAATAATCCGTATAAGACGTAATCGATAAATCCACCAGAGAATGTCATACCGATTTGGATATGTAGAAGATGCATCACTAAGAATGATGTACCTGCTAAAATAACATGAATACCGTATAATACTGGTGCTACGAATAAGAATGAGAATTCTAACGGTTCAGTAATACCTGTTAAGAATGATGTTAAACCTGCAGATAACATTAAACCACCGACAACTTTTTTACGCTCTGGACGAGCTTGACGATAGATTGCATATGCTGCAGCTGGTAAACCAAACATCATAAATGGATATTTACCAGTTGTGAATGCACCAGCAGTAAATGGTACACCGTCTTTAACTTGTGCCATGAATATTCTTTGGTCACCACGAACTAATTCACCAGCAGAATTTACATAGTTACCAAATTCGAACCAGAATGGTGAGTAGAAAATGTGATGCAATCCAAATGGAATTAAAGCACGTTCAATAATACCAAATATAAATGTCGTTAAAGCTAAGTTCTTATCTAATAAGAATGTAGATAAGTTGTTTAAGCCATCTTGAATTGGTGGCCATGCAAATGAAAGAATAATACCTGCAATAATAGCAACTACAGATGTGATAATTGGTACGAATCTTTTACCAGCAAAGAATCCTAAGAATGGTGGTAAGTTGATATTATAATATTTGTTGTAACACCATGCTGCAAGAGCACCCATTATAATACCACCAAACACCCCTGTTTGAAGTGTTGGAATACCAAGAACTAATGCGTTTGCTGGATCTTTAGCAGTTTGTCCTAAAGTTTTAGCGCCTTCAGCGTAGCTATAAATATCATCAATTGAAATACCTTTAACAACACCCATTGTTGTATTCATAATAAGGTAACCAACTAATGCTGCTAATGCTGCAACACCATCTCCTCCAGCTAAGCCTAATGCAGTCCCGAGTGCGAATAGCAATGGTAAATTATCAAAGATAATTTGACCAGATGATTCCATTACTGAAGCTATCATGACAATAACATCAGATTTTAACCAAGGTGCAATTTCAACGAATTGATCGTTTTGCATTGCATTACCAAACGCAAGTAAAATACCTGCTGCTGGTAAAATCGCAACTGGTAACATTAATGCTTTACCAATACGTTGCAATTGTCCAAAGAACTTTTTAAACATAATTAATACCCTCCTAATTGTTTAACTTTATAAATCACGGCATGAAAAAAGGCATGAGCAAAAAAACTTACCATTACAGTAAAGTCTATTTGCTCATGCCTGATCGTATCAGTAACACGCAATTTATAAGTTATTATTAAA
The DNA here is from genome assembly GCF_022385935.1 of Mammaliicoccus sp. J-M41. Classification (NCBI taxonomy): domain Bacteria; kingdom Bacillati; phylum Bacillota; class Bacilli; order Caryophanales; family Staphylococcaceae; genus Mammaliicoccus; species Mammaliicoccus sp. J-M41. Next base: position 23,480 of record NZ_JAJNIR010000017.1, read on the forward strand.
GTGTTGAATGTGCATCGTTAAATATGCCAATTCAGATTGATATACTGGCTTCTTCAACTGTGTTTGCATCATCTTCACTATCTTTACAGAAATATTATAGCACAATGGATATTGCGCTTTCAATAGTGTTTCGATATTAGTTGCATCTGGAATTCGTTCATCTGCCAATACTCTTTGAATCGCAAAGTGAAGGTGCCGAACAAAACGACTATAATTAATACTATTTTTGTTAATATCAACTTCTAGGCCTTCTTCTATTATAATGATTGCTTTTTGAATAATCGCTTTTATATTGTGTATATCATGAATTGAATGGTTTACTTCAGCAGAGTGGATATGTAATGCAATAAATCCAGCTTCTGATTCAATAAACTGTAAGTTTAATTTTTCATTTAATGCTTTAACAGCTTTTTCTGCTATTTGATATTCTCTCGGATAAAGCAGTTCAGTCTCTTTTAAAAAAGGATTATGAACATGTATACCTTCTTTAATACGTTTGATCGCAAATAACATATGGTCTGTTAAAGATATTAGCGTCTTTTCACTAACACTTCCACCTAACTGTTTATCGATACCATTTACAACTTCTAATACAATATTAAACACTTCATTATTAGTACCATCTAATAATTGCTTATATTTATTTTTATCATTTTCAGATTCTAATAAATATACCTTTTCGATTAAATCTGTATTAATTTCTTCGCCTTGTTTTTTTCCGAAACCAATCCCCTTACCAACTAATATAACTTCTTTATCATAATAATTAGCAATTAACACATTATTGTTTAATGCCTTTTCGATAATGTATTTTCCCATATATTAAACCTCATTCTGAAGACCTATTACATATTATACATTTGATGATAATATAATGATAGATATATTTTATATCAATAAATACGAGGATGTGCAAACATATGAAAAAGACGAAACTATATATAATAAGTGTTCTTGCTGTTTTATTATTATCTACAATTTTATATCCGAAACATCAAGCCCATGCGGTAACTGAAGAGGCTTGGGATAATGCCGTTACTGTTTATGGTGCAGCATTACAAAACAATTCAAGTGCTAAAGATACAACTTCTAACTTATTAGGCACTAAAAACAGTGACAAGACAACTTACGTTACGGCTGATGACTTAAATAAATACTTAAATATGCAATCATCAAATGATGTCTTAAAATCAAGTATCCGTATTACAAAGACTTCTAAAGGCAGTGGTCTTAACTTAACGATTAATCAAGACCAAGGTCAAATTACAAAAGTAACTAAAGACACATATAAAAATGCTTTAATGACAGCAGGTATTCAAGATGCTGATGTGACAATTGCATCAAGTGAAGATGTAACTGGCGAAAGTGCCTTAGCTGGTGTATACAAAGCATTTGAAGAACAAGGTGAAGAAGTAGATTCAAGCAGAACACAAGTCGCTCAAGAAGAATTATCTACAATTAACCAAATAACTGAAGAAAATAAAGGTCAAGAAGGATTTTCACAATCACAATTAAACAAAACGATTGCAGAATCAAAACAAGCTGTTGCAGAAAAATCAGGTAATGTAACAATCAATGAAATTACAAATATCGTCAATCAAAAGATTGAAGACAATGGTTTAACAAATGTTATTAATGATAACCAAATTAATATGATTGTTAATGTTATTGATAAAGCACAAAAAGACGGTGTCTTTAGCGGTGAAAATGCAAAAGACTTTATTAATAACTCAAAAGATTATGTTAATGATTTAGTTAAATCTGATGAATTTAAAGATGCAAAGAAAAAAGCTGAAGACTTAGGAAACAATATTAAAGACAAACTTCAAGACGAAGGTTTCTGGGATAAACTTGTAAATGCTATTAAAGATATCTTCAATTCAATTGCAAACTTATTTAAATAAATTGAAAACGCCATGGGCTAGTGCCCATGGCGTTTTTCTTATATTATTTATCTTCGTCTTTATCATCATCTTTAATAATGTCGAAAGTATCTTCTTTAGGTTCTTCATACTTTGTATTTGCTTCAGATGATTGTTCTGTTGTTTCTTTTTTGCTTAATGTTGCATAAGGGTTATCGCCCCATGCTTCGATATTATTATAGTTAACTTTTAAGTTTTCAATTTTAAATACTGGGTTTAACTTACGCTTTCTTTGTGCACGATAATCTTTAGCAACTTCAAATACAACTGTTGCAAGTCCGAATAGTGCTACGATATTGATGATTGCCATTAATCCCATAAATAAGTCTGCTGTATCCCATACTGTTTGTACTTGTACAACTGATCCTACAAATACCATAGCTACTACTAATGCTCTAAAGATAAACATTACGATTTTATTTTTAGTTAAGTATTCAATATTTGATTGACCGTAGTAATAGTTACCAATAATTGAAGAGAATGCGAACATAAATACAGCTAATGTTAAGAATATACCACCGAATTCACCTACATGTGTTGTAAGTGCTTGTTGCGTTACAGCCACACCTTGAGGCGCATCTGCTCCAAATTGTAAATCAGTATAAAGTAATAACATGATTGCTGTTGCTGAACAGATAATCATAGTATCAAAGAATACACCTAACGCTTGGATTAAACCTTGTTTAACTGGGTGACTTACAGCTGCTGTTGCTGCTGCGTTTGCTGCAGAACCCATACCAGCTTCATTGGAGAACAAGCCACGTTTAATACCTTGCATAATTGCAAATCCCATTGCCCCACCAAATGCAGGATGTAAACCAAATGCACTTCTTACGATATTTTGAATCATTGGCCAAATTTGATCAACATTCATAAATAAGATATAACCAACTAAACCGATATATCCAACTGCCATAATTGGCACGATAAATGAAGATACTGTTGCGATACTTCTTACACCACCAAAGATAACTAATGCTGTAATAATAGCCAAGATAATTCCAGTTATCACATTTGAAAATTCATACTGTTCATTTAAAGAAGCTGCAATCGTATTAGATTGAACTGTGTTAAATACAAAGGCAAACGTTACTGTTATAAGTATTGCAAACACAACACCAAGCCATTTCTGACCTAAACCACGTTCTATGTAATAAGCTGGTCCACCGCGGAAGCCACCTTCTTTATCTTTAACTTTATATACTTGTGCTAATGTTGCTTCAAAGAACGCACTTGCTGCACCAATGAATGCAATAACCCACATCCAAAATACTGCACCTGGGCCACCTAGTACAATTGCTGTTGCAACACCTGCGATATTACCAGTACCAACACGAGAAGCAGCACTTATAGCAAATGCTTGGAAAGAAGATATACCTTTTCTTCCATCTTCTAATGTTTCAGGTTTTTCGAAAATGACTCTAAACATTTCTGGTAGCCATCTAAGTTGTACTACTCTAGAACTTATTGTAAAGAATACACCAGCTAGTAGTAATAGGAAAATTAAGTTTTGAGTCCAAATTAAATCATTACCCCATTGGACAAAATTATGAAACCAATCTGGGATATAACTATCAAAATCTTTCAAATAAATCCCTCAATTCTAATAATATAGTCATAATAAATTGCTATCATGATTTTACCATGTGCCATTCATTATGACTATATTTTTTTAATCTATAGATTTTTCTTCAAAATATGCATCAATAACTTGACCAAAGTCATTCTCGTCAACAACAAATCGACCATTTGTGTATCGTTCACTAAAGTTAAAGTCTTTAGTATTCACTTTGACTTGATCTTTTTCTGAAATCATGACACATGTTTCATCTTCTGCTATTGTTCTAGCAAATATGATTCTATGCGCTTTAGATTTTAGTTCTTTCAAGATCATTAAACCACGTTGAGATCTTTTAGCAGGTACAAATTGTTCTGCTTTCATCCTTTTAACTGAACCACGATCTGTCACAATAAACACGGATTGATCATTTGGTAATTTATCAGTCATCACAACTTTATCATTATCTTTCAAGTTGATAGATTTAACACCAGCTGCTTTTAAACCAATGTCGGATAACTCATCCGTATCATAAGTTAAGCTCATACCTTTTTCAGTAATCACTGTTATAAGTTCATCATTTACTATTTTCAGTACGGAAACAACTTCATCGTCACCTTTAAGTTTAATGGCAACGAGTGGTTTTGTAATTCTGCTCGCTTTAAATTTATCATTTGTAGACTTTTTGATCATGCCGTTTTTCGTCGCGATAATATAATTAGACGATGGCTTGAAATCTGTTTCTTTATTTACAGAAATGACACGTTCGTCATCATCAATTGGAATCATTTGTGAAATATGTTTACCAAGATCTTTCCACTTTAAGTCTACAATTTCATGTACAGGTATAAATAAGTAATTACCTTTATTTGTGAATACAATTAAAGTATCTTGCGTATTCATTTTTTCGTGCATTAATAAGTAGTCACCGTCTTTAAGCCCTACTTCTTCAACACCACTTGCGATATAACTTCTATTAGAAGTACGTTTAATGTATCCATCATGCGTAACAGAAACAATAGTTTCTTCACTTGGAACTAAAATTTCTTTTTCAATTTTTATTTCTTCGATTTTTTCTTCGATTTCAGTTAAACGTTCATCAGCAAATTCTTTTCGAACTGCTCTAAGTTCATTCTTAATTACTTTAAATAATGATTTTTCATTTTCTAAAATATCTTTTAAGCGTTCGATAGTTTGTTTAAGTTCATCAAATTCATTTTCTAAAGAAACAATATCTGTATTTGTTAATCTATAAAGTTGTAACATTACGATTGCTTCAGCTTGTTCTTCAGTAAATTCAAATTTCGCAATTAAATTTTCTTTCGCATCACGTTTGTTTTTAGAAGCTCTAATTGTTTCAATAACTTCGTCTAAAATAGACAATGCTTTAATTAAACCTTCAACGATATGCATACGTTTTTGCGCTTGGGATAATTCATATTGAGAACGTCTAGTTACGACTTCTTTTTGATGTTCAATATAACTTTCAAGAATTGGTTTAAGGCCTAATAATTCAGGTCTTCTATTATTGATTGCAACCATATTAAAATGATAAAGTACTTGTAAGTCTGTGTTCTTATAAAGATAATTCAGAACACCTTCACTATTAATATCTTTCTTAAGTTCAATCGCAATTCGTAAACCTTCTCTATCTGTTTCATCACGAACTTCTACTATACCTTCAATTTTCTTATCAGCTCTGAGTTCATCAATTTTCTTAACTAATGTACCTTTGTTAACTTCAAATGGTACTTCAGTTACGACGATTTGTTCTCTTCCGCCTCTAATTTTTTCAATTTCTACTTTACTTCTAACAACGATTTTACCTTTACCTGTTTTATAGGCTTTCTTAATGCCATCTAACCCTTGAATTATACCGCCTGTTGGGAAATCCGGTCCTTTTATATGTTCAATTAATTCATCTACAGATGTACTTGGCTTATCTATAAGCTTTAATGTCGCATCAATGACTTCTCCTAGATTATGCGGTGGAATATCAGTTGCATAACCAGCAGAAATACCTGTAGATCCATTGACTAATAAGTTAGGATACCTAGCTGGCAATACCATCGGCTCCATCGCAGTATCATCAAAGTTTTGTACATGTTCAACTGTTTCTTTATCGATATCTTGTAATAACACTTCAGCTAATTTACTTAATTTAGCCTCTGTATAACGCATTGCAGCAGGAGGGTCGTTATCAATACTACCATTATTACCATGCATTTCTATGAGTACGTGTCTCAATTTCCAATCTTGACTCATACGAACCATTGCATCGTATACAGAAGTATCACCATGTGGATGATAATTACCGATTACGTTACCAACCGTTTTAGCACTTTTTCTAAAGTTTCTATCATACGTATTACCGTCTTTATACATCGCAAATAATATTCTACGTTGTACAGGTTTTAATCCATCTCGTACATCAGGTAGTGCACGGTCTTGAATGATATATTTACTATATCTACCAAATCTATCTCCAATTACATCTTCTAAAGGAAGGTTTTGAATTTGTTCAACCATTATTTAACTTCCTCCTCTAATGATTCTACTTCATCATCAAGTACTTGAATGTCATCACTTTCAAGTATACTTTGATCTTCTTGCATACCAAATTGAACGTGTCTTTCAATCCATTCTCTACGTGGTTCAACTTTGTCACCCATCAATGTAGTCACTCTTCGTTGTGAACGTACTTCATCATCAATACTTACTCGAATTAACGTTCTTGTTTCAGGATCCATTGTTGTTTCCCATAGTTGATCGGCATTCATTTCACCTAAACCTTTGTATCGTTGTAGTGTGAAACCTTTACCAATTTTCTTCATTAATACTTCTAAATCTTCATCAGTCCATGCATATTCAACTTGTTTTGACTTACCTTTACCCTTTTCTAATTTATATAAAGGTGGTAATGCAATATATACTCTACCTGCTTCTAATAGTGGTCTCATGTACTTGAAGAAGAAAGTTAATAATAATACTTGAATATGTGCACCATCTGTATCGGCATCTGTCATAATAATCACTTTGTTATAGTTACTATCTTCAATATTAAAGTCTGCACCTACTCCAGCACCTATTGTATGAATAATCGTATTGATTTCTTCATTTTTAAAGATATCTTCAAGTTTAGCTTTTTCTGTATTAATAACTTTACCTCTTAACGGTAAAATTGCTTGGAATTTACGATCACGCCCTAATTTAGCTGATCCTCCGGCAGAATCCCCTTCGACTAAATAAAGTTCGTTTTTCTCTGTATTTTTACTTTGTGCTGGCGTTAATTTACCAGATAATAAAGTTTCTTTACGTTTGTTTTTCTTACCATTTCTAGCTTCTTCACGTGCTTTTCTTGCTGCTTCACGTGCTTGAGATGCTTTAATCGCTTTTTTAAGTAATGCTTTTGATAATTGGCCTTTTTCTTCTAAATAGAAAGGCAGTTGATCTGACATAACGGAATCAACGGCTGCACGTGCTTCTGTTGTACCTAATTTAGACTTAGTTTGACCTTCGAACTGTAATAAATCTTCTGGAATTCTTACAGAAATAATAGCTGTCAAACCTTCACGAATGTCACTACCATCAAGATTTTTATCTTTTTGTTTAAGTTCACCAATTTTACGTGCATATTCATTGAATACACGTGTAAATGCTGTCTTTAAGGCAGTTTCGTGTGTACCTCCGTCTTTAGTACGGACGTTATTTACGAAACTTAGAATCGTTTCAGAATATTGGTCATTAAATTGAAAACTAATATCTACTTCGATTCCATTTGATTCGCCACTAAACATTGCAACGTCATGCAACACGTCTTTGCCTTCGTTTAAATAATTCACAAATTCTTTAATACCATCTTCGTAATGATAAAATACTTCTCTTGGTTCTTCTCCCCTTAAATCCGTTACTTTTATTTTAAGTGCTTTCAGTAAAAATGCTGATTCTTGAAGTCTTTCACATAACGTTTCAAAGTTAAAATGTGTTGAAGCTTTAAATATTTTTGAATCTGGTTTGAAATGAACCGTTGTACCCGTTTTACGTGTTTTCCCCTTTTTCTCTAATGTTGTAATAGGTACGCCACCATTTTTGAATTTTTGTTTATAAATATGACCTTCTCTATAAATCGTTACTTCTAACCATTCACTCAAAGCATTAACAACTGAAGCACCTACACCGTGTAGTCCTCCAGATGTTTTATAACCGCCTTGACCGAATTTACCCCCGGCATGAAGGACAGTAAATATAACTTCAGGTGTCGGTTTACCAGTCTTATGTAATCCTGTAGGCATCCCCCTACCGTTATCATGAACAGAAATACTATTATCTTTATGAATTGTTACTTCGATTTCCGTACCGAAGCCATTTAAAATTTCATCAACAGAGTTATCTACTATTTCATATACTAAATGGTGAAGTCCGCGGACATCTGTTGAACCAATGTACATACCAGGTCTTTTTCTTACTGCTTCTAAACCTTCGAGTACTTGTATTGAATCTTCACCATATTGAACTTTTGCTTGTTTATTCAATATTTCTCCTCCTACAAACGTACGTTCGTTTCTTTTACTTTACAATAGTTATTTTGTTATAAATCCCTAGAAAATGCAAGCCCTATCCCTAATTGTGGTACAATTTCCCTTTACATTGTACAGACATTATCATATTTTTAAATAGTAACCGATATACAGTTATGGTAAACTATTAGTACCTGCTATCAAAGGAGTGTTTCAATAATGACATTTGTTGTTATTATACTTAGCTACTTAGTTGGATGCTTCCCAAGTGGCCTTGTGTTAGGTAAGTTATTTTATAAAAAAGATATTCGACAATTTGGAAGTGGCAACCTAGGTGCTACAAATACATTTAGAGTATTAGGAAAAAAAGCTGGATTTATCGTGATGTTTTTAGATATCTTCAAAGGTTTTATTGTAGTTTTCTTCCCAATATGGTTTAATGTAGATATTCCTAGCATATTTGTAGGTATTTGTGCAGTAGTCGGACATGTATTTCCAATATTTTTGAAATTCAAAGGTGGAAAAGCCGTTGCAACAAGTGCAGGTGCTGTTCTAGGTGTACATCCGATACTATTAATTATACTAGCTATTATATTCTTTGTAATTCTATATTTAACTAAATATGTATCATTATCTAGTATTGTAGCGGGTATAAGTTGTTTTATAGGTGCAATTATCATTGGTGATATACCTTTCTTAATCGTATCTATTGCAATATTGGTTATACTGCTCGTCAGACACCAATCAAATATCGTAAGAATATTCAAAGGACAAGAACCAAAAATCAAATGGATGTAAAGGAGAATGCACTATGAATTTAGAAATTACTGAAAAAGCTATCGAATGGTTTAAAGATGAATTAGAATTCAATGATGATCAAGCCTTACGATTTTTTGTTCGTTATGGCGGTGAATTTCAGTTAAAACAAGGCTTCTCACCCGCATTTACTGTAGAAGAATTAAGTTCTTCTGAAGTTGGTTTTAAAGACGAGAAAAACGATATTCCATTTTTTATTGATGAAAAAGATTTATGGTACTTTGATGATAATGACTTAGTAATTGATTTAAATGATAATGGAGAAATTAAATATGAAGTCAAAGCTTCAAGATAAACTATAAAAGCAGATGTATTTCGTGTATTTAGCGAAACACATCTGCTTATTTATTATAGTTTACGATCTACACCTTGTTCAGTTTCTTCATGAATTTTTAAATATGCTTTATGCCATTCAGGAAAACTCTTATCTAATCTAATTGGTCTGTTTGAACCTTTTTTCAAGCACACATGTGTTGTTGATCCTGTTGATACAACTTCTCGTTGTTCATTTAATATCTCATAAGAATAAATTGATCTTATAGGTGAATAATGAGAAATCCACGTTTTAATAATAACTTTTTCTGGATATGTTATAGACTTTTTATAAGTAATATTCAAATCAACTACAGGAGAAATAATCCCTGCATTCTCCATATCTGCGTAACTAAATCCCGCTTTATAAATGTAATCTGTTCTCGCTACTTCGAACCAAATCGCATAATTTGCGTGATAAACAACGCCCATTTTATCTGTCTCTGCATATCTAACATCTATTGGTGTTTCACTATAAATCATGATTCAATCCCTCTTTCTAAATTCCTTAACCTAATCATAACATAAATATAATTGCGCCTGTGATTATATTCTTTTAAATACATATATTTAATGTTTATATAAAAAGCAGTAGACATTCAATTTACAAAGAATATCTACTGCTCTAATATGAATGAGCTTTATATTATTGTGCTAATTTATTTCTTAATACCATTTGTAGAATACCACCGTGTCTGTAGTAGTCAATTTCAACTTCAGAGTCGAATCTTGCTAAAGCTTCAAATTCTGTCACTTTACCATCTTCGCTAGTAGCAGTTACTTTAAGAATATCACGTGGTTTAACACCTTCATGAATATCTACTGAAATGGCTTCTCTACCAGTTAAACCTAAGCTATCTGCTGATTCACCTTTTTTGAATTGTAAAGGTAATACACCCATCATAACAAGGTTAGAACGGTGAATACGTTCGTAACTTTGAGCAATAACTGTTTTAACACCTAAAAGATTTGTACCTTTAGCTGCCCAGTCACGTGAAGAACCCATACCGTAGTCATTACCAGCAAGTACACATAAACCAATACCATTTTCTTGATATTTCATTGAAGCATCAAAGATAGGCATTACTTCTTCTGTTGGCCAGTAAGTTGTGAATCCACCTTCAGTTCCAGGTGCTAATTGGTTCTTAATACGAATGTTCGCAAAAGTACCTCTCATCATAACTTCATGGTTACCACGTCGAGAACCGTATGAGTTAAAGTCTCTAATTGCTACATCATGGTCTTGCAAGTATTTACCAGCTGGTGTATCTTTACCGATTGCACCTGCAGGAGAAATATGGTCAGTTGTAACTGAGTCACCAAATTTACCCATAACTCTTAAATCACTTAAAGGTTGAATATCTTGTGGTTCTTTAGATAAACCTTGGAAGAATGTAGGGTTTTGGATATATGTTGAATTAGGATCAAAGTCGTACAATGGTTGATCTGTCGTTTCAATTTGATTCCAAACTTCATTAGATTCAAATACTGTTTTGTATTCTTCTCTAAATAATTCAGGTGTAACAACTGATAATACAGTGTCTCTAACTTCTTCAATTGATGGCCAGATGTCTTTTAAGTATACATCTTCTCCATTTGAACCTTTACCGATTGGATCATTTTGTAAGTCGATATCAACAGTACCAGCTAAAGCATAAGCAACAACTAATTGTGGTGATGCTAAGTAGTTCGCTTTAACTAATGGATGAATACGACCTTCGAAGTTACGGTTACCAGATAATACTGAAGTAACAAGTAAGTCTTCGTCAGCAATCGCTTTTTCAATTTCAGGTAATAACGGACCAGAGTTACCGATACAAGTTGTACAACCATAACCAACTAAGTTGAATCCAAGATCATCTAAATATTCTTGTAATCCAGCATCACGTAAATAACCTGTAACAACTTTTGAACCAGGTGCTAATGAAGTCTTAACGTAATCTGGTACTTTTAAGCCTTTTTCGATTGCTTTTTTCGCTACTAAACCTGCACCTAACATTACATATGGGTTAGATGTGTTTGTACATGAAGTAATGGCTGCAATTGCGATGTCACCAGTCTTCATTGAAGTCTTCGTACCATCTTGTAATTCAATATCTACAGATTTATCAAATTCTGATTTATCGAAACCATGACCTTGGTTACCTGCTGGTGCAGTCACAGATTCAACAAATGATTTTTTCATGTCGCTTAATTTGATTAAATCTTGTGGACGTTTAGGACCAGATAATGATGCCTCAACTGTTGATAAATCTAGATCTACAACATCTGTATATGTTGGTTCTACATTTTCAGCATTGAAGAACATATTATTTTCTTTTAAGTATTTCTCTACGACATTAACTTGTTCTTCTGAACGTCCAGTTAAACGTAAGTAACTTAATGATTCATCATCTACTGGGAAGAAACCACATGTCGCACCATATTCAGGCGCCATATTAGCAATTGTTGCTCTATCTGCTAAAGGTAATTTTTCTACTCCAGGACCGAAGAATTCAACAAATTTACCTACAACACCTTTCTTACGTAACTCTTCAGTTACACGTAAAGCTAAGTCAGTAGCTGTTGTACCTTGTGGTAATTCGTTTGTTAATTTAACACCGATAACTTCAGGAACTGGGAAGTATGAAGGTTGACCAAGCATACCTGCTTCGGCTTCAATACCACCTACACCCCAACCTAATACACCAATACCGTTGATCATTGTTGTATGTGAGTCAGTACCTACTAAAGTATCTGGGTAAGTTACAAGTTCATTTTCTTCTTCTCTAATGTGTACAACACTTGCTAAGTATTCCAAGTTAACTTGGTGAACAATACCAGTAGCTGGTGGTACAGCACGATAGTTATCAAATGATTTTGTTGCCCAGTTTAAGAATTGGTAACGCTCGATATTACGTTCGAATTCTAATTTCATATTCATTTCTAATGAATTTGGTAATGCATAGCTATCTACTTGTACAGAGTGGTCAATAACTAAATCAACTGGTACTTCAGGGTTGATTTTAGAAACATCTCCACCAACATCATCCATCGCTTTACGTAAAGAAGCTAAGTCTACAACTGCAGGTACACCTGTGAAGTCTTGTAGAATAACACGTGATGGTTTAAATGGTACTTCTGCATTAGCATCGTTAGATTTACCCCATTTTGCTAAATTCATAATATGTTCTTCTTTAATGACACGTCCGTCAAACTGTCTTAATACTGATTCTAATAATACACGAATAGAATACGGTAGTTTATCAACATTAGATAAACCTAATTCGTCTAATGTTTTTAAGCTATAAAACGTGTATGTTTTGCCGTTCAATTCAAAAGATTTTTTAGATTGTTCTTTTAAACTTGAGCTCATTATTTGTTCCCCCTTTAAAATTGTGCAAGTTAATGCTTCATATACAATTGTATAATCAATACTTTAGTAAAACAATACATTGCGCTTAAAAATGAATATATTTATCATTCAAGTTTATAATAGGATACTATAAGTTTTTCTTATGTATTTTCAAATATACATAATTTTTAGTTATTAATTGATAATGATTATCAACTATATATAAAAATAGGCTGAGACATCAATTTGTCTCAGCCTATCACTTATATTAATCTTCCATTTCTCTTGCTAAACGACGTTGTTCTTTTAATTCTTGTTCATATTCTCGTTTAGATTTTTCTACATATTCTTTCATACGATGCTTATTCGGTGTAATCGATAATCCAAGATATTTTCTTTCTTGGTTTGCATCTTTATAGAAAGCGACAATCATCATAATGATAATGAAACTAAACGGGAATGCTGAAATAATTGCTGCTGATTGTAATGCATTTAATCCAGCATCTCCACCAGATAATAATAGTACGAATGCAATAAGTGATTGTGCAACACCCCATACAATCTTCACTCTACCTGATGGTTCTAATGATCCATAAGTTGTTTGCATACCTAGAACGAATGTAGCTGAGTCTGCAGAAGTGATAAAGAATGTACAGATTAGTGCTAATGCAATTATTGACAGAATCGCACCCATTGGTAATTCATTAAATACACCAAACAATTGAGTTTCTGTTGTCATTTTAAATACTTCTGGTGTTGACTTACCAACTTCAATACCTGTTACACCAAATACACTGAACCAAATAAAGCTAATGATAGTTGGTACAAGCATAACACCTAAAATAAATTCACGAATTGAACGTCCTCTAGAAACGCGGGCAATGAATATACCTACGAATGGACTCCAACTCATCCACCAACCCCAATAATAAAGTGTCCATGAATTTAACCATTCACTCTTTTGAGGATTTAATGGTGCTACATCAAAACTATTGAAAAAGAATGAATCAAATAACGCACCAGTTGATGATGTGAACATATTTAATATTAAAATTGTTGGACCGATAATTAAAGTAACAATCAGTAAAAGTGAAGCTAAAACAATATTTAAATTACTTAAATATTGGATACCTTTACTAAGTCCACTCCATGCACTCATTAAGAATAAAATCGTTACGATAACGATGATGATACCTTGTACAACGATATTATTCGGAACACCAAATAAATATTCTAATCCACCATTGATCTGTAAAGCACCCATACCTAATGATACGGCAACCCCTACTACAGTTGCGAATACTGATAACACATCAATAATGATACCTATAGGACCATCAACTCTATCACCTAAAATTGGTCTTAATGTTTTAGATAATAAACCAGGTTCACCTTTTCTAAATTGAGAATAAGCTAATGCTAAAGCAACTACTCCGTAGATTGCCCAAGCATGGAAACCCCAGTGTAAGAATGTAGATCGCATTGATTCAGTCATTGCTGCTTTAGTTTCAGGGTCTGCGTTTGGTGGCGAAACAAAATGAGACATTGGTTCAGCTGCACCATAGAACACAAGTCCTATACCCATACCAGCACTGAATAACATTGCAAACCAAGAAATTGTATTGAATTCTGGTTTATCATGTGGTCTACCGAGTTTTAACTTTCCAATTGGGCTGAATATAATGAAAACACAGAAAAATACCATACCAATTGTAATAATCATGTAATACCAACCAAAGTATTTTGAAATCCATGCACTGATATTACCCGTTATCTCACCAAACTGAGATGGGAAAATAACACCAAGTGCAACAATGATTGCAACAACGATGGCACTAATTGTAAAAACATTTGAAACTTTTCTTCCATTTGGATATGTTGGAATATTGGCCATTATAATTCTCCTTTCAAAATAACAAACTTTAAATTATGTATTCCCGTTTTAACTTATTTTATTCGTGATATTTTCAAATAAGTGATATATGAAAACAGCAACATTCACCACTTTAACAAATATTACACCTAAAATCAAATTGACTATTTCTTTTTGCGCCATATTCATGTATGATAAAATTCGATAAGGAGGTGTTTAATATGTCATTATTAAAAGAATTTAAAGACTTTGCATTGCAAGGTAACGTTTTAGATTTAGCAATCGCCGTTGTTATTGGTGCTGCCTTTAACAAAATTGTTACATCTTTAGTTGAGAACGTCATAATGCCACTTATTGGATTAATTTTTGGAGAAGTAGACTTCGCTGAAAAATGGTCATTAATGGGTATCAAGTACGGTCTATTCATCCAATCTATCATTGACTTCTTAATCGTCGCATTCGCATTATTTGTATTCATTAAAATTGCAAATACTGTTATGAAAAAAGGCGAAGAAGAAGAAGAAGTTGATGAACAAACTGTATTACTTACAGAAATCCGCGACGCTTTGCGCGAAAAGTAAGTTTTACATATTTAAAAAACCATCGATTATTGATTGTTCAATAATCGATGGTTTTTTTATATCTTTATTAATCTTCTACAGGGCCTTCTTCTACTAATGTCTTAACATCAGCTACAATTTCAGATTTAGGGAATTTTTTATCCCCAGCATCCTGTCCGCTATAAGATTTAATAATCTTTCCATTCTGATCTATTAAATAGAAACTTGTACCATGTGTCACTTGAGTACTACCTTTTGGTGGTGGCGCCACAATTGATTTAAAGTTATCTTGTGCGTATTGTTTAATAAATTTAAAATCGTAATTCGTTAATAATGTCCATTTATTATCTGGTACATTATATTGTTTAACGTAATCTTTAAGTTTTTTCGGTGTGTCATTTTCTGGATCCACACTAAAACTTAATACCCCATAATTTTTGACACCATCTTTTTCAAGTTGATCAATAACAGTACTCATATTATATGTCATTGGAGGGCATACTGTTTCACAATTCGTAAAGATAAAGTCAGCGATATACACTTTTCCTTTCATATCTTTTTGTGAAAATTTATGACCATTTTGATCAGTTACATTGAATGACTGCATTTTATTGCCAAATTGACTGTCCGGTTCAATCGCATTATTACTACATGCACTCATTATCATCATCATACTTGCAACCAATATTAGAAATATTCCCTTTTTCATCCTAACACTCCCATAACTCTGTTAGTTAAAATATATCAAATAAAAATCACAACTTAAATACATAATTTAAGCTATTTATGTCTTTGGTGTGTCATTCAATTATTCGAGAATGCCGTTGTACTTAAAAATCCATTCTTGTTTACATTTAATATGGTAGGAATTCTCGTCTTTAATTCAGATACGTGAGATATAATACCAACTAAACGACCGGACATTTGTATATTAACGAGTGTATCGAGCGCAGTTTCTAAAGTTTCAGCATCTAACGTACCAAATCCTTCATCGATAAACATCGATTCTAAATGAATGGCACCCGCTTCTTGCTGGACAACATTCGACAACCCTATTGCTAATGACAACGACGCTTGGAATGTTTCCCCACCTGATAATGACGTAATATGTCTCGTCCTATTTGAAAATCTATCAAACACCTCTATTTCCAAACCACTTAACCCTTGTGACTTTTCTTTTCTACGTACGAGTTGATAGCGATTATTCGTCATTTTAAGAAAATGTCTATTTGCATTATCTAATATATGATTTAAATAATAAATAAGCACATAATTTTCCAATGATAATTTCTGGCTATTCTTCCCATTCATAGTTCTCGATAAATCAATCATTTCTTCTTGTTCTTTAAGGTCTTGATTAATCTTATCTATCACATTAAGAATCGCTTTAGATTTTTGATCATTTTGTTCAACCTTCAATTGCAGTTGATTCAATTGTTTAACTAAATTATTCAGAGAATCTTTAGCACTTATTAATTGTTCTTCCGTATTAGCGATATCAGGCATTTCTTGATCTTTTACCTTTTTACTAAGCTCTTTAACGACCGCTTCAACTTCTATATATTTTTTATCATATTGCTGAACGCTTTCTTCTAATCGATCAATATCCTCTACTTGTAACAACAATTCATCTAACTGAGCATATGATGAAATGTCATGTTTGCTCATTTCGGTATTTAAATAGTCTTTTGTAGATTTAATTTGTTCTTTAATCATAGATAAACGTTCTTTAACCGTAGCATGTTGCATTTGTAATGTTTGCTTATCTTTTTGATAGTGTTCTTGTTGTTCGTTCAATTGTTTCATACTTTGATCAAACTTGGATAATGTTTGTTCTACCGTATTCACTCGTTCAACAAATGATGATACTTCATTATATCCCGTCTCTTTATTAAAGTACGCTAAATCATTTTCATATGTCGATACTTTATGATTTAAATCATTTAATTGCAATGTGTGTTCTGTCATTTGCTTTTCTGCATCGCTTATTTCTATTTTTAGATGTTGAATATGCTGACGATTCTCTTGATATGTTTTTAAAGTACTCACTATTTGTTCAAGTCTTTCATTCAATGATGCTATATCCTTTTGCACATCCTTAACATCACTTAGCTTGTTCAATTGTTCATTCGTTAAATTAATTCTTTCTTTATAAGTCGTAATGTGTTGATTTACTACTTGTAACTGCTGTTCAACTTCTAATTGCTTCGCTTTTTCTTGTTTTAAGCTTTCAAAATCAACATCTCCATTGATTGTTTCTATAATCGATCCACATATAGGACAATCTTCACCTTTATGAACATGCTTTTGAATTTTTAATATTTCATCTTCAACATTCAATATATCAAATGTATTTTCGGCATCGTTTTGTTGTTCGAGTGATGTTTTTTCATTTTCATATTCTACTAATTGACGATTATATGCTTGTACTTTCTCTTCCAATGCTTGTTTATCTGCATACAGTTTTTGTGTTGTTTCTAGACCTTGTAATGTTAACTTCATTGTTTCTTGTTCTTTTAATTGTGTTTGTTCATCTTGTTCATCATAAGTAATGTGTTCAAGTTTATTATGAAGTTCATCCGCTTCTTGCTTATTTTGTTCAATTGCCTTTTTTAAAGTAACTTGTTTTTCTTGTTGTTTTACGATGTCTTGTTCTGCTTCTATATATTTTTCAATATTTACTTTTATATGCTTCGTATTTTGAACAAATGCTCTATATTCTTCTATTTGTTCATGTTCTTTATGCAGATCATTTATTTGTTGTACAATTGCTTCTAATTTTCGCGCATTGTCACTTATTTGTTTTTGAAGTACTTCATCATTTTTTAATTCATTTGTATGATTAGTTTCTTTATCTTTAAGTTGGTCATATTGATATGTTAAAGACTGTACACTTTTTAAGTATTTGACTTGTTTCTTTAAATCATTTATTTCTTTTTCTTCACTTTTCAACTGATTTAATTCTGCTTCTTTAACTTTTAACGTTTCAAAGTTTGCTTTTAATGCTTTCTCCCGTTCAAAGACATTTTCAATTTCATCTACATGCTGCTGTTTTTTAGCCTTCAATTCTGCTATTTCTTTCAACTTGTCTTGTCCTACCGCTTCATACGACGTTAATGCATCTTGAATCACTTCATAACGATACCCTTCAACTTGTTTATGTTCTTGTAACGTTTCATCATCAAAATCATGCATATCATTTATATACTGTGTGATTTTTTGATAGTGACTTTCGATTAATGCGATTTCTTTCTTCATTTCTAGTTCTAATTGTTCTTGTAACGACTCAAAACGATTACTATCGAATAGTGTTCTTAATATACTTCTTTTATCTGTACTGTTTGAAACGAGAAACTGTTTGAATTCACCTTGTGGAAGAATCAATATTTGTCTAAACTGCTTAACATTCATATGTAATAATGCTTTTAAATAATCATTACTTGTATTAATGCTTTTGGTTTCTAATGACCACTTATCATTTACTTTTTTATAAACTTCAACAGTGGCATTGGTAGGGTTTTTATTACCTTCTTTAATATATTTCACAGTTCTTACGACGCTATATTGCTCATTTTTAATTTCGAATTCAAATTCTACTTTTGTAGGTAACTTAGGATCAGCAAAATGGCTTCGTAAATCAACTTCTTCACGCGATTCTGTCGATGTCTTACCAAATAAAGCATAAACCATCGCATCAAAGATCATCGTCTTTCCTGACCCTGTCTTACCACATATTAAAAACAATTGTGATTTAGATAAATGTGTAAAATCAACTTCCTCATTTATAAATGGTCCAAAATATTGCATCTTTAATAATAAAGGTCTCATCTTATTCTTGTGCCCCCTTATTTAAATCATTTTCTAACAATGCGATAATTTTCTCTCTTTTTATACCTTCTAACGGTTCTCCCGTTACATGATCGTAAAACGATTCAATAATTTCTAAATCCGTCAAAGTATGAACATCCACATCTATTTCATCATTTGCAACTTCATAATCTTGCCTAGATATTTGTAGTGTATTCGGATATATACTTCTTATCTTCATCAGTGGATCTGTCACATGGTCCATATCAGATAATTTAAAGTGAAAATAGTCTTCACGATTTTTGATGTCTAACTTTTCATGTATGACATCTTCATAGCTTGCTTGTATCACTTGAAATGCTCTTCTAGGTTCTATTGGAATAAATGACTGTTTAAAAGATTTATGACCAAAATCAAATAGTCTATACCCTTTAGCTTGGTTTGCCTCTGAAAATGAATATTGCATTGGTGTTCCAGAATAAAATATGTAATCAGACTGTATTGCAAATGGGTGATGCAAATGCCCTAATAATACAGCATCGAATATATCAAAGGTTTGCGCACTAACTGTTTCTATAGTCCCAATAGATAATGGTCTTTCAGAGTCTGTCGATTCACCACCAGCAACGAATAAATGACCTATTAAAATATTCGTTTCATCTTCATTTATAACTTCTTTCATTTTATTAACTATAAATTCAGTCGCTTCTTGATGTGTATGAATATCTTTCACTTCAAATACATGTCTAATATCAGCAGGTGTAAAGTAAGGCATCACGTATATATTGACATCATTCACTTTAATAGGTTCAAGCAACTGATTGTACCCTGTTATAATTTTTAAGCCTGTTTTTTCGAACCATCTTTCCCCGTAGTTTAAACGTTCTTTACCATCATGATTACCACTTATGGCTATTATTGGTGTGTTAAGTTCTAAATTGATTGTTGAAAGTGCATCTTCAAGAACAACCATTGCCTCTTTATTAGGATAGTGCAAGTCATATAAATCACCGCTAATCACAACAATATCTGGCTGATGTTCTTTAATTGCATCGAATAATTTTGAAAGTATATACTTTTGATCTTCTATTAAGGATTGACCATTGATGGTTTTACCAATGTGCCAATCAGCAGTATGTAAAATTTTCATTTTATAGCTCCTTTTATAATATTTATTAGACAGGTTGAAACGCTTCATTTATACTAAATCTAAGGAGTGATTTCATTGAGTAACGCATTTATATTTTTTATTATTTTATGGTGCATCGTATTTATTTCGTTACTTGCAATCGGTGGATTCTTTATGTTTCGTAAATTCTTAAAACGTATGCCTAAAGATAATGGTATGAGTGAACTTGATTGGCAAGACTACTACATTAATAAAGCTTTACCATTATGGAATGATGAAGCACGTAGTTTATTAAACGAACTCGTTTCACCTGTTCCAGAATTATTTAGGGATGTTGCGAAAGAAAAGATAGGTGGTCGTGTCTCTAAAATTGCATTAGAAGAACATGCCACAACAATCGAACTTGACCATATCATGAGAGGATATATCGTAGCAACACCAAAAAGAGATCACAAATTCATGAAGAAAAAGCTAACCGAACTTAATATAGATTATACACCATATTTAAAATTGTTCGAATTAGCTGATGATGAGAAGAATAAATTTTCTATCTTTGATCATAGAGAAGAAATTTCAAATGCAAAAACAACGCACACTCAATAATTGAGATGTGCGTTGTTTTTTTAATTTACAATTGGCATACGGTCTTTTAATTTTTTATATTTAACATACATGGCTATTCTCCAAGGTACAATCATACTAAATGCGAGTAAGAAAAACATACCTGCTAATTGACCTGGATCGATTGAATCACTTAAGAAAAATTTACCGACTGATCTAATGATTAATAACGATATTAAAATAACCGGAAATAATTTAGAACGTTTCATATAAATTTCTGATCCTTTAACTTCAAAGTTAGAAGTAAAGATAAGAAATAGAGAAAAGAACAAACCAACTAAAATTGCTTCTATAATTTCACTGCCATTTAATCTAAAGTACGGTACAACATACATTAATGCACCTGTAGCCATAAAAAAAGGCGGTAATACGATCTTTTTAGCATTCGTTGGATAATTTTGTGCTTTCATTCTAACAACAATAACTGCCAATCCCATTAAAGCTGCTATTACAAATGAAAAAAGGAAATACATATCTAAAACCCCTTATAAGTACGAAATATCAATAATATTTAATTTAAACCTAATGATTGGAAGAATATCGTGATCTCTGTTAATAAATCAAAGAACAGTAATATTCCCATAATTATCATAATTATACCACCAAACTTCATGATAGCAACATTGTACTTTTTAATAATTTGTAATTTAGTTATAAAGAATGTTAGTACGAAAAATGGAATGCTGAATCCTAATACATATAACAACATATACAGTAATGCTTGTGATGAATTAGTAGCAGCTAACGTACCGATCGCTGCAATAATCGGACCATTACAAGGTGTCCATCCTGCAGCAAATGCCATACCTATAAGAAAAGTACCTATATAACCTGTGGGTTTCGTCTTGAAATTTATTTTACGGTCTTTCATTAGAAATTGTGGTTGAAATACACCTAATATAATGAGACCAAATACAATAATAATAATGGCACCTAATTGCCTGATTAACGTTTGGTAATTAATCAACATACCAGAAATATATCCTATACCCATTCCAAGTATCATATATATAACACTAAAACCAAGCAAAAAGATAATCGTATGTAAGATTGCATTACGACTAAGTCCTTTAGTTTTGATGTCGTCATAACTCATGCCTGTTATATAAGAAATAAAAGCTGGATAAATGGGTAATACGCAAGGAGATACGAAACTTAATATGCCTGCACCAAAAGCTACAAATACTGTAATTTCCACAATGATCCCCCTCTCACTCATATTCTATTTTATCAAATAACAATTAAGTTAAAACACCTTTATTTGAACAATAAGTGAAAACTTAAACAAAATAAGAAACGAGCCTTAGACTGTTGTGTACGTCTGAGACTCGTTTAAAAATATCACGGTTATACGTTTTATTTTTACTTATGATTAATATAAGATTATTTAATTTTTTGATCCATATTCTTATTCATCATTGTCATCATTTGATTAATTTTCTTTTGAGATGGTTTTTGACCCATTTGCATCATCATCATACGTAACATTTCTTCGTTAATTGGTGGATTCTTTTTCAAGTAATCCATCATATATTTACGTGCAAGGAAGAATCCAAGTGCAAGCCCACCGATTAATGCCACGACGATTAATAATATTGCTAACCACGTTGCCATTATTTCACCCACTTTCTGTATCCTATAAAAGTTTACTAAATTCATTACATTTTATCAAGATGAAACTTAATGTTTAAAATGAAAAAGCCTCAGCCAAGTTTCTTGGATGAGGCTTTTTTAACATTCTTTAGAAGCTTAATACTTGGTTTAATACATTTTCTTTTGTAAATCCGTATTTTTCAACTACTAAGTCACCAGGCGCACTTGCACCGAATGTATCAATTGTAATGACTTTACCTTCAAGGCCAACATATTTATGCCAACCTAGAGAAGATGCCATTTCGATTGCTACACGTTTAGTGATTGATGCTGGTAATACTGATGCTTTATATTCAGCATCTTGTTGATCAAATGCATGCCAGTTAGGTAATGATACAACTTGTACACCTTTACCTTGTGCTTCGATATCTTTAGCTGCATCTACAGCTAATGAAACTTCAGAACCAGATGCGATTAATAAGTATTCAGGTTCGATTTCAGAACGATATACAACATATCCGCCTTTACGAACGCCTTCTTCTAATACTGATTCTTCAACATCTAAAGCTGTTAAGTTTTGTCTTGTTAACACTAAAGCTGTTGGTGTTGTTTCAGATTCTAAAGCTACTTTCCATGCTACTCTTGTTTCATTACCATCTGCAGGACGGATCACATTTAAGTTAGGAATCGCTCTTAATCCAGCTAATTGTTCAACTGGTTCATGTGTTGGACCATCTTCACCGACAGCAATTGAATCATGTGTGAATACAAATGTTGAAGGTACACCCATAATTGCTGAAAGTCTAACAGCTGGTTTCAAGTAGTCACTGAATACGAAGAATGTTGCACCATAAGGTTTAACACCACCGTGAACTGCCATACCGTTAACTGCAGCAGCCATACCGAATTCACGAACACCAAACCAAACATTGCGTCCTTCTGGAGTTTCGCTACTAAAGTCAGCTTCACCTTTAACATTTGATTTGTTTGAAGATGCTAAGTCAGCTGAACCACCAAAGAATGCTGGTACTGATTTACTTAATGCTTGAATCACTTCACCTGAATCCGCACGTGTTGCACTGCTATTTCCAGCTTCATAAACTGGTAATTCTTTATCATAATCAACTGGTAATTCATTAGAAATAGCTTGTTTAAATGCTTGTCCTAATTCAGGATATTCATTTGTATATGCTTCAACTAATTTTTCCCAAGCTGCTTCGTCTTCATTTGCACGTTTAAGCATTGTTTCACTGAAGATGTCATATACTTCTTGAGGTACATTAAAGCGTTTAGAAGGATCTAAACCGTATGCTTTTAATGCTAATTCACGTTCTTCTTCACCTAATGGAGCACCATGCACGCCATTAGTACCCGCTTTATTAGGCGCACCATAACCGATAACTGTTTTAACTTCGATTAATGTTGGACCTTCTAATGTTTTAGCTTCAGTAATCGCTTTATCAATAGCTTCTAAGTCATTACCGTCTTCAACTAAGATATAGCTCCAACCATATGATGTGAATCTTTCTTTAACATTTTCAGAGAATGCTTTATTCAATTCACCATCTAATGAAATATCATTAGAATCATATAAAGTGATTAATTTATCAAGGTTTAAGTGACCTGCTAATGAAGCTGCTTCATGAGAAATACCTTCCATTAAGTCACCATCACTTGCTAAAACATATGTGTAATGATCTACTACATCGTATTTATCTTTATTAAATTTACCTGCTAAGTGTTTTTCAGCCATTGCCATACCAACACTCATAGCAAAACCTTGTCCTAAAGGTCCTGTTGTAACTTCTACACCATCAGTATGTCTAAATTCTGGATGTCCAGGTGTTTTAGAATCCCATTGTCTGAAGTTCTTCACTTCTTCAAGTTCTAAACTACCTGAAACGTGTAATAAACTATATAGTAATGCAGAACCATGACCAGCAGATAAAACAAAACGGTCTCTATTAAAATAGTTCTTAGATTGTGGATTGAAATTTAAATGCTTAGTCCATAATGCATATGCCATAGGTGCAGCACCCATTGGTAAACCAGGATGTCCTGAGTTAGCTGCTTCAATAGCATCTATACTTAAAGCACGGATTGAATCTACTGCAAGTTGATCTTTTTCGTTAAACATAAATGTAGTCTCCTTTATTCTTGTAATCCCTTTTCATTATACATGAAATTTTTTCAAAAATTAATTATTATTACTTAATTTATACTTACTTTCTTATATTATTATTTTTTTGAATTTCTTTTACCTTTTCAGGTGTTACATCATTACCTTCTGGATCTATGATTTTAGTGTTCTCTATTGTATTTTTAAAATTACCGCGGAAAGCTTGTAAATACTCAGCACGTAATTTTGTTTGTTCTTTAGCTTCACTATCTGTTAAACCTTCAGATTTCTTTTTGTTCGCTAATTCATTGATTCTTTCTATTTTTGCTTTATCTAGCATAATATCCCCACTTTCTTTATACATAAAAGATACCAAAAAACACGAGTAAATCCAAATGGATTTACTCGTGTTTAAATTCAATCTATTGACCCTACTAATGTATTGGAATCAGATATATGGTTATGTTGATTATCACTTTGTTGTTTAATTTGATGATCGGTCATTTCGTACGTTTGTTCTGTATTATAAAGATCATTAGACTGAGCTAAATATAAATATCCAATTAATAGAGTCATTAAGAATACTGCGATATACACTAATACTGTCTTCTTAATTGTAATTGTCATACTCAATTCCTCCTAGAACGTTTGTTTGTATTATCATAATAACAGAACAACTGTTCGTAGTCAATAAAAATACGAACAAATGTTTGTTCAAAGGAAACGTATGTGCTATAATAAATTTAAATAATTAATTGGGAGCGTGCGACTATGAAAGAATTAACTAAACGTCAATCTGAAATATATCAATTCATCAAACATATAGTACAAACGAAAGGCTATCCGCCTAGCGTACGTGAAATTGGTTTAGCAGTCGGCTTAGCGTCAAGCTCTACAGTACATGGTCATTTATCAAGACTAGAAGAAAAGGGCTATATTAAACGTGATCCAACTAAACCACGAGCAATAGAAATTACAGAAACAGTTGGAGAGAACATTAACCAAGAGAACACCATTCACGTTCCAGTTATCGGTAAAGTTACAGCAGGTATACCTATTACAGCTGTAGAGAATGTAGAGGAATACTTCCCATTACCAGCACATTTCACATCAACACATAATAGCAATATCTTTATATTAGATGTTGTCGGTGATAGCATGATCGAAGCTGGTATACTAGACGGCGATAAAGTAATCGTACGTAGTCAATCAATCGCTGAGAATGGTGATATCATAGTTGCAATGACAGAAGATGATGAAGCTACAGTTAAACGTTTTTACAAAGAAGAAACGCGTTATAGACTTCAACCAGAGAACAGTACAATGGAACCTATTTATTTAGATAACGTTACAGTATTAGGTAAAGTTGTTGGATTGTTTAGAGAAATGTAACATAACAAAAAGGAGATGCGAACGCATCTCCTCAGACTGTGGACAAACTGAACTTAAATTTATAAGTTCAGTTTGTTTTTTTGTATAGATTAATAATTTCCACTAAAATCATGATTAAACTA
>NZ_JAJNIR010000018.1:0-48767 GCF_022385935.1 Mammaliicoccus sp. J-M41
AGTCTAACAGACCATTTATCGCTTAATTAAGCTACTTATTTTTAAAAAAATAAGTAGTGATCAAACAACTATATCTGTTTAAACTTCAAAATAAATATAGTTGTTCGATTCATTAAAAACCAAAGGTTGATTACATTCTAAAGATATTACACAAACATATGGACTTGACTATAAAATAAATTACCGGTCCAGAAATGAGAAATACAGGCCGATAAATAAAAATATAGACCCGAAAACCTTGTTTTCGGGTCGCTCAATCTTTAAGATTCTATCAATTTTTCGTTATGTAAATTAATATAATATACTTCGTTATCTGTCCATTCATCAAATTCATAAATAAAGTTCTTTCTTAATACTTCAAATTCAAATCCTAATTTTTTAATGAGTTTTTTAGAAGGTTCGTTATCTACATTAATATGTGCTTCTATGCGATGAAGTTTTAATGTTTTATAACATTGGCTGATGACTTCTTTCATAGCTTCAAATGCATAACCTTGATTCCAAAATTGGTTGTGCAAGAAATAGCCACATTCTCCCCATTGGAAGTCAGACCTGCTTAATACTTTAATATCCAGCATGCCTACATGTTTGCCATTTTCTAGAAATATTCCAAATATAAACGTATCGTCTTGTTTAATGAGCGCTTGTTGTTTATCAACGAGTGCTTTAAACCAAGTTTCGTCGCATTCATCCATATTGATTTTCCCTTTGTCGTGTTTATATTGCGAAGGATATCGATTTTCAAAGCCTTCAATCCAATCTTTGTGGTCATCATAGTTTAAAGGTCGAATCGTCAACATATTCGTACGGAAAGTTAATTCTTTATCTGTATACATTAAAAATCCCCTTTGTAAAAATATGTGTAATTTATTACATTATATACCTTAATTACCTAGGTTTGTAGAGGAAGCTTACAATAAAGATGTATGCTATTCATGAATTATTAGAGGTAATGAATACTATCCGATATAATTTGGTTATATAACGTCGAGTAAATATTATAGTATTAAATTATGATTAACCATGTAAGGAGGGAATGGAATGATAGATGATTTAAATAAAGCATTAGATTATATTGAAGATAATTTAACAAATGACTTATCTATTGAAAATATTGCTAAACATGTAGGTATATCTGATTATCACTTTCGGAAAATATTTCAGGCAATATCTGGTCTGCCTTTGAGTGAATATATTAAAAAGCGTAAATTGTCATTAGCTAATGTTGATTTAAAAAATGGTGAATCTGTTACTAAAGTAGCCTTTAAATATGGTTATCATTCAGTAGATGGATTTAGTCGCGCATTTAAAAACTGGACAGGTTCTTTGCCATCAAATGCAATGCATCTTGCATGTATAAAATCATTTCCTAAACTTACTTTTACGATAAGTATAAGAGGAGGTATAGATATGGAATATAGAATTGAAAATAAACCTGCTATCAAATTTGTCGGGGTTTCAACAAAGATACCTATGCAGTTTGAAGGTGTAAATCAAAGTATTGTAGAGCTTGCAAATAGTATTTCAAACGAACAAAAATCATATATGCATACACTTAATAATATTGAACCAAAAGAAGTATTAAATATTTCTTATGATGCTGATGCATATTTTGAAAAAGAAGAAGGATACTTAACTCATATGATTGGTGTAATTACTGATAAAGTAGAAATAAATCGTGAGTTATTAGATGTTTTTGAAGTTGAAGCACATACTTGGGCTGTATTTCCTAATGAAGGACATTTCCCATCTACAATGCAAAATACTATGGCAAGCATTTATGCAGAATGGCTACCATCTTCTGGGTATGAATTAGAAGATGTACCAAATTTCTCATTTACAAAAATGAATACCCAGGAAGAAACAGCTTACAGTGAAATTTGGATAACAGTTAGAAGTATAGAAAAAGTCTAGGGTGCCATACCCTAGACTTTTTCTCATTAATAAGCTTTCTCTATATCATCTAATTGTTTAATTGTTGAACTAATGCCACCAGAACCGAAGAACCATGTGTTGGAATCAAACTTTAGTATATCTTTATTTTTGATGGCACTAACATTTTTAATGACTGGATTTTCAAGTTCTTGTGGTAATCCTTTAGAATCATCATCTGTTCTATTTATATAGAAGATTTTGTCTGGATTCTTTTCTGCGATATATTCATATGATACTAACTGTCCGCTTGAGTTTGCTGGCATGTCTGGATCAATATGTTTGATACCTAAATCACCACTTAAAAAGCCACCATATCTACCAGTTTTACCGTATGTCTTAATGCCTTTTTGGTCAATATTCGCAAACATAACGGTATCGTCATTCACTTTATTTTTTACAGATTTAACTTTTTGATCAAGTTTCTTTATGAGTGATTGAGTTTCATTTTCTTTATCGAATATTTTTCCAATATTTTGTGCATTTTCCTTAATAGATTCTATGTAACGATCATCATCAGGACTCACGTAAAGTACTTTTGCGTTAGGTGCGGCCTTTTTAAATTCTTTTAAGTTTTTAGTATAAGCTTGCCTAAATGATATTAAAATTAAATCCGGATCTTCTTCAGCGATTTTTTCAAAATTCGGTCTGCCGGGATTTCCTAAATTGGTATATTTATCATCTTTAAACTCTGATAAATAACTTGGTAAGAAATCACCATTTGGACCTTTAGGAATAGCTGTTATATGTTTTTGTAATTTCAAATCTTTCATAATATCTAAAGCCCCATAATCCATGACAATAACTTTTTTAGGATTCTTAGGTATTGTTAAAGTTTCAGTTTTTTTCTTACCTCTATTATGATCTTTATTCTTTTCTTTATATTCAAAAGTATTCTTAATTGTGACAGTATCTTTATGACTGACTTCACCTTTACTATTACTACATGCAGATAATAATAAAAGAACACAAACGATGACGGTTATATACTTTTTCATGATTGCCTCCTATTTTCAATTGATAACATTTCTCAATTATACAAAATAATTTAAGAATAACAAGTGCTATTTTTAAAAATCGGGAATGTTTTAGAGGGTGCATATTTACTTATTCCCCATATAGAATAATTTGTATATAATTAAAGTAAGTCATGATATGGTGGTATGCAATATGAAGAAAAACTATATATTTATTATTTTATTTACCTTTTTTAGTATTATTGGCAGTAAATTATTTACATTTGCGCTTTCTTTTCATGTTTTAAAGATAACAGGAAGTGTACAAGCATTTTCTAATATTATGATTATATATTCGCTCATATTTATTTTGGGTAGCACTACTATCGGATATTATATAGATAAGATTAATAAAAAATCATTTATTATAACTATGCAGAGCATATCGATTTTATCAATTATAAGTATTTACTTAATACCAAATAGTTTAAACCAACTTCTATACATATACATAATTGTAATCATTTTAACAGTTACAGATATGGCTGTATCACTCACTTTTAACAGTGGTTTGTTAAGTTTAGTTAGTGAACGTTTTATAGATCAAACAGTTTCATATAGAAATGTCATTCAGAATGTATTACAAATAGGTGCTCCAATTTTAGGTGGAATAGTATACGCTTATTTCGATATTAAGACTTTTATGATTATTATGTTTGTAACTGAGCTCATTTCATTAATAATAGTGCTTAATATTGCGTTTAATAAAGTTCTAGCAAGTAAAGTCTATGAAGAAGTTAAGGATACATTCTTTAACAGTTATAAAGTTGTATTTAAATTTTTGAAATCAAATAAAGATATATTTTTAATACTATTATCAGGATCTATCATTAACTTTATGTTTGGTTTCGTTACGGTAGGTATTCCAGGAAGTTTTGTCACTATATTTAATATGAATTCTAAACAGTTAGGAATCATTGAAACAGGATTTCCGCTAGCAGGTATATTGTTTGGTTTGATTTATCCTAAGTTGAAGAATAAAGGAACACTTGTAGCAAATATGCAAGTTGCCATGATTACTTTAGCTGTGGGAATACTCATATTATGTATTCCGTTTATAACAGATTTATATAATTTATCGATACTTGTAATATATTTTATAAGTATATTTATTATCGGAAGCGGCGTCGTACTGAGTAATGTACCGATAAACATTTATGTACAAAAAAATGTACCAGAACAAATAAAAGGTAAATATTTAGCATTGTCACAAACAATGTCACAAGTAATGATGCCTTTTGGAATTTTAGTTGCAGGTATACTCTTTGACATTAATTCAGTATTCTATATTATTTCGTTCACCTTTACCGCAATATTATGCTTTATCTTGGCATATCTTTACGCATTTATCAAAAAGCATGACGGCGTAATTTGAGGGATTATCAATAAAGAAATAGAAGTATTAGAATAAAGTATATATTAAACCCCAACTCGAAAATATCGGGTTGGGGTTTTTAAATTTATTAAAATGATTATTATTAAACAAAAGTAATAAAAATAAATAAATGTTTTATTTAATATTCCTTGTAATTGAAATTTAAAAGTGTAGGATGAAGGTGTATCATCTTATGATACATAATCTATATAAAGGGAGAGTAATCGAATGAACAAATTTTCAAAAGTTTTTGTTTCAACCGGTTTAGCAGTAGCGACAGTATTTACGGTAGGCGCGGCGGGTAACGGTCATTCCGTTGATGCGGCGAGCAACAGTAATATGGATAGCCAAGCTTCTCAACCTTATACTTCTTATTACAATGGATATGTGAGTTATGATCCTGGATTTTTCATAACGGATACATTCAAAAAAGGATTTGAATCAGGTAATTTCACGTTAAATGGATATGAAACACCTGCACATGAAGATTATGCTAAAGAACATGAAGATGAAGCTAAAAATATAAATTTATATGATCAAAATTTAAATGTATATAGTAACTACGGTTTAGATGCTAATGCACAACCGACAAATGCAAATCAATTTAATTTATCGATAGATGATGTTGTTGATTCTTACGGTACAGATTTCAGTAAATCAGGTAGTCCGAGAAGTGTTGAAGGTCAATATTCTTGGAGTTTAAATGGTTATAAAATTGCCTTCACTTCTGATGAAACAGGTACTGTAACGAGAATTGATTTCTATACGATTGTTGAATAATGCTATAGATTGTTAAATTGTTCTATACGATATTGAAGTTCATCAAAGTCTATTATACGGGCTTGTCGGTGAACTTCTTTTTGGTTGTAATAAAGTAATACGACAGGTGAAGTGAATAAATTTAATTGTCCGACTGCTTCTGGCATTTGATTAGCAACAATTTCGTATGCTGGAATGTCATAGTCTTCCACCATTTTTTGTACGATTGGATGATCTGCTTTACATACCGAACAATTCTCGCTAGATACATAGATTAGTGTGAATGTATGTGCATCAATCTGTTTATTTAATTCATCAAAAGTTGTGATGATTTTCATGAAATTTAGCTCCTATCATTTAATTATAATGGCAAATATTATACCATTATATGAGAATAGGAGGAAAAAATATGTTTGGTAATAAAGATAATAATCGATTTTATGTTAAATAGGTAGATAATGTTAAAGGATTAGGTCGCATTTCGATTCTTGTTGATCGTGAAACAGGCGTCAACTATATCAATGCTTGGGTAGGTACAGGTAGTGGTTTAACACCATTGTTAGATGAGAATGGAAAACCTGTAATAGATAAAGTTTAATAAAATATACATCAAAGTCAAAGGAGTATTTAAATGTCTAGAAGATTTCTAAAAATGATGATAACAGTTGTGACGATGATGTTAATCATCAATGTATCATCTGAAGAAGTAGAAGCGGCCCAAGAAGAAGGTACGATGGGTCATGGTTATAAGAAATACATAGAAAATGAAAATCAAAATACTTTTAGAAATAAACAAGAAATAGAGGAATCTTCGACAGTAGCTAAAGATGATTCGATACTTGATTTATCAGAATGGCAAGGTGAATTAACTGCAGCTCAAGTTAAAAAGCTTAAAGCCAATTATGACTTTATTATTTTAAGAGCACAGTATGGTTCAGACTATAAAGATGCAACATTTGATACAAATTCAAAATTACTTTCTGCCAATAATATGAAGTATGGTGTATATACATATAGTATGTATGAAAATGCAAGTGAAGCAAGAACAGAAGCGAAATCGCTATATAATAGAGCACCTAATGCAAGTTTCTATATCAATGATTATGAGGAAGAATCAGTTGCTTCAGGAGATACGAATGCAAGTACACTCGCTTGGTTAAATGAAATGAGGAAGTATTCAGGCGATAAGAAAGTATTACTATATTCTTATGAAGACTTTATGGTTAATCATACAGCAAATGCTGTCGGCTCTTATGATGGTTATTGGTTAGCCTCATATCAAGAAACACAACCTGAAAGAGAACATGTATTATGGCAATACACAGATAGTTACTATTCATCAGAACTTGATCAAAATGTCGATGCAAATGTACTAGGACCAAATGTGCAAACAAGCTGGTTTATAAATTAATGAGCATTATGATTTCTCTTTTGTAAAGTGAACGGTATAATCACTTGAAGAAAAGAAGGTGAATATAATGAACATATTAGATGAATACTTTATCTTATTTGATGAAGCAAGATACAGTGAAGAAAGTTTTCATAAATTAAATGAACTATTTCATGATGATATAGAATTTGTACTAAATAAGAAGACTTTTAAAGGTAAAGAAGCTTGGAAGCAGTTTGTTAAAAGTGTTTATACAACAAATAAAGGTTTAAAACATATGCACAACGGTTGGACGCAAAACGAAGACGGTAGTTACGAAACAGATTGGGCAATTTGTGGTAATCGATATGAAACAGGTGTTTATACACAAGAAGGCAAAGATATCGCAAGATTAGATGCAAACGGCAAAATTATCTACTTAGAAAACCAACCTAAAGATGATCAATTGTTTTCAAATCAATCATAAAAAACTTAGAAGAGTTCCTAAAATTATTTTGGGAACTGTTCTTTTTCCATTAATGGGACGGGACCATTATTGACGATTGTTGTGAAATGTTTGATTAAATGAGATTTATCGATTCTATTTTCGTCTTGTATCCAATGTTTAATAAGTGAAATACCTGCACCTGATACATAGCTTGTGAAATATAGTAATGGAATATCACCAATAGTGTTGTTGATATTCTTATATGAACTTAAATGATCAAATATCAATGGTTAATAGATAAAAATCGAGAAAGAGCTTTTTCTGACAGACGATTATATTAAATAGTACGAATTTAATAGTTAAATAAATATTGTCTAATTTGACATAAATTGGTATAATAATGTTAATAAATAATCGGCGTTGTAGCGCAGATATAAAAATTAATACTACATAGAAATATTAAAAGAGACTGAGACATTACTTTGTGTCCCAGTCTTTTTTTAATTGAAAAATCAATCTAAACGTGAGGTTCTATGTTGCTTGTTTAGGCTGTCTTGCAACATACAGAGGTTCTATGTTGCTTGTTTCACCAGTCTTGATAAATACGAGGTTCTCAACATTGCTTGTCGAGCCCCGCTTGCAATATTCAGCCTCTCAACATTGCTAGTCACGCTCCACTTGCAATATTCAGCTTCTTATTTCTAAAAATGAAAAAAGTCTAGAACATTTCTGTCCCAGACGTTTGTATGTCTTAAATATCTATATAAATAGATACTTTAAAGCTAGGATTTTGTATCCCAGCTTTATTTTTTATGTTCTTCTATAAATGCTTTTGTCTTACTAGTAATGAGTGGTCCGCCTGTGTATATGTCTCTAGTTGATGGGTTTTTGACTTTTTCAGTTGGACGAATGCCATGTGCATGTATACCTATGACATGGTTGTCTTGATTAAATACTGGAGATCCTGAAAATCCTATAGTTCGATGCATGTGTCCGATATATTCGATATAGTCTTGAGTTGGTTTAAGATAGAATCCTTTTGATTGATACATATATTGACCGTCATATGGTTCTTCATTTGGATAACCTGCCATAAATAATGCTGATTTAGGTTTCAATTTTTGAATTTCACGTTCGGATGCTATAGTTAAAGGTTTAATTTTAGGTGTTAATGATTTTTCAGTAATGAGTACTGCGACATCTCTTTCGTTTGATTTATAAAATTGCTTAATCTTGAATTTCATCGGTGTATATTGATTAGATTTAGCTGGAAAGAAATAAAATTGTTTCTTTCCCTTATTTCCGTCATCATCACTTGCGACATGTGAAGCTGTGATAACTGTATGATCATCGACGACAAACCCTGTTGCGCCATTTCCTGACTTGCCTGTTTCATCAGATGTAACTTTACCAACAGTTTGACTGATAGTTTTGTCGTTTGAATGAAATGGTTTGATTTTAAGTTGCTCATTTGGAATTTGTGAACCTAATTTAAAAGCTTCTTGATAATCATGATGTGTTGCTTTAGTAAATGTATCTTTATAGGTTGCAGGGACATCAGTTGGTATCAATAAATAATTGAACATGGAAATTATGAGTATTAAATATAATTTAAGGTATAACAGCATTTAATCACAATCTTTCTCAAAATTGAATCATCACTATGTTATACCCTGATATTTCTATTATAAAAATCCAACGACAATAAATGTGATTACTGATAACACGATTGACGTTATAAGCATTGCTATCATTGGTTTGAATGCTTTTGTTTTTAAGTCACTGAAAGATACATTTAAACCGATACCGACCATTGCCATAATTAATATGAGTGATGTAAATTTACTGATTACATTTAATATGGCTTCAGGAATAGGAATGAATGTATTCACAGCGCTCATAATTAAAAATCCAATTAAAAAGTACGGAAAGTCTATTTTTTGTGACACTTTATGTGATCTCTTTCTATTAACGATAATTAAGAAAATAATACTTAATGGTATTAATAGAAATACTCTACCTAACTTTGTTAATAAGCCAATGCCTAATGATGACTGTCCTCCGGCATCTGCTGCTAAAATAACGTGTGCAATTTCATGTAAGCTTGAACCTGACCAAATACCATAAAATTCAGCATTCATTGGAAAAATAGCGAATAATAGCGTGTAAGTTAAAGAGAATATTGTACCCATTATGGCCACTAAACCTACACTCATCCCAACATCACTGTCTTTAGATTTAAGAATAGGTGATATTGCGGCAATTGCAGCTGCACCACAAACACCAGTTCCAACACCTAATAACAAGACTAAATTGTTATCTCCTTTAATGATTTTATTTAAAAACAAAATAAACAATATCGCAAAAGCGACGACACCAACATCTAGTAATAATAATGTGCTACCTTGGTGAATAATCGTCCACAAATTTAATTTAAGCCCGTATAGAATAATCGCAAATCTTAATAATTTTTTTGATGAAAATGCAATCCCCGATTCGATTTGCGTAGGATATCCCCTGAAATGTCTATATAAAATAGCTGTAATAATCGCAATTGCGAGTGCACCAACTTTGTTAAATACCGGTAAATACGATAAAAGTATACTGACAATAGCAACTAAAAACGTAAATCCAATACCGAGTAAAAAACGTTTATTAAATTTCTCCCCCATAATGTTCACCTCAACGTAAGTTTAAGTGCAAGATGAATATTTGTGAAATGCTATTTTTAAATATATAATATAACAAAAATGATATGAGGTGGTTGTAATGGAAGATAAATTACAAATCTTAAAAGTTATTGTAGAAGAAGAGGGCTTTACGAATGCTGCCGAAAAGTTATATAAATCACAGCCATCAATAAGTAGAGATATCAAAACACTTGAAGAAAAATATCAAATTAAGATTTTTGAAAATACAAGAAAGCATATTATTTTGACAGAAGAGGGAAGAGAGTTATATAACTATGCATGCCAATTAGCAATATTAGATGAGCAATTGCAAACAAAAATTAATCAGCATAAAGGAGATGTGAAAGGGAAGTTTGTCATAGGAACGAGTCACACTTTCGGTCAATCGATGTTACTAGACTTAACAATCTATCTACAAACAAAATATCCAAAATTAAATATTCATATATATGTCTATAACTCAGCTGATATATTAAATAAGTTGAAAGATTACTCACTTGATCTAGGCATTATCGAAAAGCCAGTACTGGACGACAAAATCAATAGTGAAGTCCTAACGAGAGATAAACTATTACTCGTGAAAAATAAACAAACAAACCAAAATTTAAATCAATTAAGATGTTACGTTAGAGAAACAGGATCGGGTATAAGATATTATCAAGATATGCTATTACAGCAATTGAATTTAACATCTCGTAAAGTCGTCATTAATGATAACCAATTAATTTTAGAACTCGTTAAACAAAACATGGGCTTTACGATATTATCCAATTTCTCTATAAAATCATTTGATGAAGATTATATCGTCACAAACGACCTAGATTTAAATCGTAATTTCTTTATAGTGTCTAACAAATCAAGATACAAGACAAATAAATATAATACGATCGTAAATGAAATTAAGAACTATGAGTTTAGATAAATACATAAAGAGACTGGGACATAATATAATGTCTCAGTCTCTTTAAACATCTTGGCAGTAGCTGACTGAATTGAAAATGCGCTTTTAACAAGCTTTTTTCAACTCTAGTCATCCTTGCCGGGGCGGGACTACGAAATCTTTTTATACAAATTAGATTTCTGTCCCGCTCCCTTATGTAACAACATTTATTTATTATCTTCAATTTCTTTGGCCAATACTGTATCTACAGGATTTTCACTTTTATTAAGTTCCGAAACAATATTCTTTTTATCAATGTCACTACGATACTGGCTTAGTTTATAAGCAGCATCAATTTCTTCAATTTCCATTTTAAAACCTACAATACCTTTAACTTGTTTTTTCGTTTGATCTGATAAATTGTTCCAAGTTGCACCATTTTGTCGATGACTTTCATATTTATTTAAAAGGATCGTCAAATCATCTACTAACTCTGACTCACTTAACAAATGCCCTTTACCATACGCATGTATACTTTGGTAATCCCAAGTTGGAACATCTTCTTTTTCATACCATGTAGAAGAAATATAAGCATGAGGACCATGGAATATGATAAGGATATGTTCGTTTGATTCGATTGTTTGCCATTGTTTATTAGCATTTACAAAATGGCCTGACACATATAAGGTATTATCTTTTTCTTCAATATTAACCGGTAAATGTGTAGCAAGAGGTTTTAATTCGTCATAAGTAATGATGGTTACAAAATTATTATGCATCATAAAATCTTTGATTTTTCCATAATCCTTCATTTGATAATATTTTGGTACATACATGTAAAAGCCCCCTTATAAATCATTCATCATAATGCACGAAGGCTGAGAGATATCGTGCGCCACCCACTCTCTAAAATTACTTATTCTCTTAATGATACCCAAGTAATCTAGAAATTTTGTTAGCACATGTTTTTAATTCATCTACAAAGAACTCTTTCTTATCTAATTCTGTTGTAGGGAATGAAAGGCTGATAGCGCCTTGGACTTCGTTTCGATAGTTTACGAAGTATGTACTTACGCAATATATGCCTTTTTCGTTTTCTTCGTTATCAACGGAATAACCTTGTTCCCGGATGACTGCTATTTCATCGATGAATTGATCATAGTCTGTGATTGTATTTTCGGTTAGTTTAACAATGTTCGATTGATTCCATATTTCTTGGATTCTTTCATTCTCATACGTCGAAAGGATAGATTTACCTACTGCTGTGCAATACATTGGTGCTCGTTTCCCAATTTTTGATGCCATCGATCGATTGTTATTACTTGGTATAAATTTATCAATATATACCACTTCGTTATTGTCTTCCACTACTAAATGACATGTTTCCCCAACTGTTGTCATCAGCTGACTAATCATACTTTTAGCTACATTTAAAAAATCAATATTTTGTACACGTTTATTCCCAAGTTGGAACATTTTAAAAGTTATTTCATATTGATTGGTCAATGCGTTTTGTTGAACGTAGCCATTGCTAATCAATGAATTAACAAGTCTATGTACAGTTGCTTTAGATAATTGAGTTTCATCTACTAAGTCTTTTAATGATATTTGTTCTTTTTCAGATATGATTTCTAAAATGCTTAATGCGCGGTCAATGGATTGAACGTTAGAAGCCATAATCATCACCTCTTTGATAAAAATATAGCATAAATTATTCTATGAATTAAGTAACATAGATGAAAATAAATAATTGACAACGTTTTCACAAACGTTATAATAATACTAAATATTACTATACAATACATTGTATCATAATATGGAACGGAGGGCTATTTTGAAAAAGTATAAAATTTTAAACCAGTTACATGAAAATTACCTCGTTGCAGTTGTTAGAGGGAATGACGAGGATGAAACAAAGAAAATTGTGGATGAAATCATTAAAGGTGGATTTAAAAATATAGAAATTACGTTTACTGTACCGAATGCTGAAGAAGTGATTAATCAAGTACATAAACAATATGGTGATGATATCGTTCTTGGTGCAGGTACAGTGTTAGATGCTGCTACTGCACAAATTGCGATTAATAAAGGGGCACAATATATTGTAAGTCCACATTTAGACACCAATATATCTAAATTATGTAATGTATATTCTATTCCATACTTACCAGGTTGTAGTAGTGCAACAGAAATTATAGAAGCGTTACGCTATGGCTCTGATTTAATTAAACTGTTCCCAGGAGCACAATTAGGTGCCGGATTTATTAAAGATATTAAAGGTCCAGTACCTAATGTTGAATTGATGCCTTCTGGAGGCGTGAATTTAGATAACGTATCAGATTGGATTGAAAAAGGTTCATTCGCTGTAGGTATTGGTGGCGACTTAACGAAAGAATTTACAGGAAATAATTATGAAGTTATTTCAGAAAAAGCTCGAAAGTATGTAGAAGCTGTTAGAAATCGATGAAAGTGAGTGGTAGAAATGAGGCTTTTCACAATTGGTGATTCCATGATAGCCATGAATCCTAGTAATAAAGGACCTTTAAAATTTAATCATACATTCCAAAGAACAATTGGAGGCGCGGAATTAAATGTAGCAATTGGTGCGAGTAGATTAGGGTTAGAAACAACTTTTTATTCAAAAGTTGGTAAAGATGAATTTGGTCAACATATTATCAATAATTTACGTGGAGAAGGTATTGATACAGAGCATATCGAACAAGTACCAGGAAAAAACACGTCCGTTTATTTTAAACAAATCAATGCAGATGGAAGCGGTGCTTCATTTTATTATCGAGACAATGCACCCATTAAAGACTTAACAGAAGAAGATGTCGCACATATTAACTTTGATGATATTGATTATTTCCACGTCAGTGGTGTGTTTGTCGCATTATTGCACCATAAAATCGAACTGATTCAATCAATGATGAAAAAAGCGCAAAAAGCAAATACAACTGTAACTTTAGATCCAAACATTAGACTAAAAACTTGGTCTAAAGAAACAGCAAGTGAAAGTCTAGGCGCGTTATTACCTTATACAGATATTCTGTTAACAAGCGATGAAGAACTAGAAATTCTTAAAATAGCAACACCATTTGAAAATATTGAAGATTTATTAAAAGAACAAGACTTACAAGAAATCATTGTGAAAGGTGGACATTTACCAACACAATTTGTAAGCAATGAAGAACAATTTGAAACAGAAGTCTTTCCAGTAAGTCCAATCGATACAGTAGGCGCTGGAGATGGCTTTTCAAGCGGATACTTGTTCGCTTTAAGTAAAGGATATACAGCAAAAGAGCGCGTAAGATTCGCAAATGCAGTTGGCGGAATGGTTACAGAAGTAATAGGCGATAACGAAGGATTGCCATATTTAGAACAAGTAGAAAGTTTCTTGAGTGGTAAAGGTATAATAGAAAGATAATCGGCAATTAGGAGATGGATAAAATGGAAATGACATTTCGTTGGTACGGAAGAAACAATGACACAATTACATTAGAAGATATTAAACAAATACCTAATACAACTGGGATTGTATGGGCACTTCATGAAAAGCCAGTTGGTGTTGTTTGGGAAAAAGATGAAATTAAAGAAGAAGTTGAATATATTGAATCACATGGATTTAATGCAAAAGTTGTTGAAAGTGTGAATGTTCATGAATCTATTAAATTAGGTAATAGTGAACGTGATGAATTAATTGAAAACTACAAACAAACAATTGAGAATTTAGCTGAATATGGTGTGGAAGTTATTTGTTATAACTTCATGCCAATATTTGATTGGACTAGAACAGATATGTTCCATCCATTAGAAGATGGTTCTACAGCATTATACTTTGATTATGAAAAAGTTAAAAATTTAGATCCGAAAGAATTAATAGAAACTGTTTCAAGTGCGAGTAAAAATCTAACAATGCCAGGTTGGGAACCAGAAAAATTAGATCAAATTTCAGAACTATTTGAAGCATATAAAGATATAGATGAAGAAAAATTATGGGAAAACTTTGCATACTTTATAAACGCAATCATTCCAACTGCAGAACGTTGTGGCATTAAAATGGCAATTCACCCAGATGATCCACCATATTCTATTTTCAACTTACCAAGAATTATAACTGGTGCAGATAGTTATGAGAGAATGTTTGAAATCAATAATAGTCCAAATAATGCGATTACGTTATGTACGGGCTCTATGGGTGCTAGTAAAGATAATGATATGGCAGAAATTGCTTTGAAATACCATGAGCATGCACCATTTATGCATATTAGAAATGTTCGTATCTCCGAAAATGGCAGTTTTGTAGAGACTTCTCATTTTACAGAAGACGGTAATATTGATATTGCACAAATTATGAAACATTTATCAGATGCAGATTATAAAGGATACATTCGACCAGATCACGGTAGACATTTATGGAATGAAGAATGTCGTCCAGGATACGGATTATATGATAGAGCATTAGGAATTATGTACTTAAATGGATTATGGGATGCATATCAACTTGAAAAGGAGTCTGGTAAAAATGTTTAGTAAACATGAAAGTTTAAAAGATAAAGTCGTTGTAATTACAGGTGGAAGCGGAGTGCTTTGTAGAACAATTGCGAAAGAATTAGGCAAACAAGGTATGCAAATCGCCATTTTAAATCGTACTTATGATAAAGGTGTAGAAGTTGTTAAAGAAATAGAAGCTGAAGGTGGTATTGCTCGTAACTATTCAGTTGATGTTACGAATGAAGAATCGCTAACGAAAGCTAAAGATGAAATTTTAGAAGCATTTGGAAAAATTGACTATTTAATTAATGGTGCAGGTGGTAATAATCCTGACGCTATTACAGATTCAGAGTCATACAATGCTGAAGATAAAAAGAACTTTTTTGATTTAGAACAAAGCGGATTTGAACATGTATTTAATAATAACTTTATTGGTTCATTTGTTGCTGCCAAAGTATTCGGTAAAGAATTACTGAAGTCAGAGCATGCAAGTATTATTAATTTCTCTTCTATGAGCAGTTACGCACCAATGACTAAAGTGCCTGCATATAGTGCTGCAAAAGCTGCTATTAATAACTTTACGCAGTGGTTGGCTGTTTATTTTGCAGAGGAAGATATTAGAGTTAATGCGATTGCGCCAGGATTTTTCTTAACAGAACAAAATAGAGACTTATTATTAAACGAAGACGGAAGTCTGACGGAACGTTCAGAAAAAATATTAAGTCAAACACCTCTTGGAGAATTTGGGAAACCAGAAGCACTTATCGGTACGATTTTATGGTTATTAGATAAAGAATATTCATCATTTGTAAATGGCATTACTGTACCAGTCGATGGCGGATTTATGGCATACTCAGGCGTTTAATAGAAATTTAAATTCAAACTCATTTTAGTAATTTTGCTAAAGTGAGTTTTTTTGTGCGCAATTTTAATTGATATGCAGTCTTTTTACAAATGTAGAAGTGTAAAAGAGGTTAATTCATTACTTTAGTAAAGCGATAGTTTATAATGAATTGATCAATAAAGCCCGTTTTCAAGGAAACGGGCTTTAAATATTATTTATAATTTTTTAAGTAATACGCGCCACCTAAAAGTCCGACAGGAATCCCAAATAAAGGTGTGATGAGGACACTTAAGACAACAACCGCAACTAGTACAACTGCTATATTGTAACCTGTTAATTCTAATTCAAGTAAATCGTTGAAACTTTTCTGAAGTAATTCTTTTACTTTCATGATTAACCCTCCATAGATAATTTATGTGAAATTATTCATTTCATATTATACCATCTCATATAATTACTGGTAAAACAGATGTCATTTTCATCTCTTTAATATATATGATTACCATAATTATATATAAAATGTTGCATTTATATTATAAAGGAATATATTGTGAATATCATAAGTTTTTGAGTCTTTAAAATAATATTAACAACGAAAGAGGTATGTCATATGGGTTTTTATATAATGTTACTTTCATTTATTTTAGGTTTAGTGATTGTAGTAGTTGGCATAAAACGTAGAAAAGAACATAATATTTATAAAGGATCTATATATGTTGGTGCGGTTCTTATTATCTTTGCTATTTATTTAGGATGGCCAAAATAAAGAATAGTGTACTAAAGGGTGAATCTTTATGAAACAAATTATTGTATTAATATTAATAGCGGGTATACTTCCAGTTATCGCAACTAATTTAGAAGGAAGTTTAACCAATTTATCTGCAGTATTATGGGGAGTTTCAATATTCCTCTTTATAATAGCTGCATATAAAGTAGCAAAAAGGGTCATGAATTGAGATAGCTCTTTTAATAAAAAACAAACGATACACTCTATGACTTTATCTCTTATCTAAGTGAAAGTGACGGAGTGTATCGTTAATTTATATTTACATATTTTGATTTTGAGCTTTTAACTTTTAGAAGTGATGAGATTGACGATTAACCATACGAGTTGTGTTAAGAATGGAATGATAAAAAGTGTTGCCATGATACCGATAGAGAACCATTTTAATTCTGTTGTTTGCACAGCTCCAGTGGCATCAACTTCTCTAAACCATAAAAAGATTGAGAACGTTAAAAATGCACCAACTTCAATGATTGTTAAAATCCACCACAATATCCAAGATACTTTCATGAGAATGCCTCTTTTCAGTATATAATATATTAATGTAATATTATCATTTAAATATTAAATGAGCAATTAAGGAAAGAATGCTTGAATATATCCTATCGTTTGAATAACATGTAAATAATAGTATGAGTTTGAGGAGGGTTATAGTGGTTAAGAATTTAATGGAATGGGTTGCGTCTATCGTTGTTGCTATTGTTGTGGCGTGGCTTATTACGAC
The DNA here is from genome assembly GCF_022385935.1 of Mammaliicoccus sp. J-M41. Taxonomy (NCBI): domain Bacteria; kingdom Bacillati; phylum Bacillota; class Bacilli; order Caryophanales; family Staphylococcaceae; genus Mammaliicoccus; species Mammaliicoccus sp. J-M41. Next base: position 17,316 of record NZ_JAJNIR010000018.1, read on the forward strand.
TTTTTTATTTAGTAGATATGAGGTGCATGGACAGTCTATGTATCCTACGTTTAATGATAAAGACAATTTGATTGTTAGTAAAATTTCGAAAACGCTTGGTACAATTGATAGAGGTGATGTGATTATTTTTCATGCGAATGAAGAAAAGGATTATATTAAGAGGTTAATAGGTGTACCTGGTGATACTGTCAGTTATAAGAATGATCAATTATATATCAATCATGAAAAAGTTGCAGAACCTTATTTAGATTTTAATAAAAAGCATAAATTTACGGAGTATTTAACGGAAAACTTTGATGTTTCAGATACAAAAAATTCTGAAGGTGAAAAAGTAATTCCAGAAGGTAAATATTTAGTCCTCGGTGATAATCGTTTGAATAGTAATGATAGTCGCCAAGATGTTGGACTCATTACCGACGAACAAATTGTAGGGAAAGCTAAATTAAGAATTTTACCAACGAATAATATGAAATATGACTTTTACGCTGATTCGTTTGATCATGTAAATGAGAATTGATTGGAACAATATGCTAAACTTTAATTAACTGCATGAAGACTTTATAGAATAGGATGAGGCTAATGTCATTTGAGATTGAGACTTTAGATAAAGAGAAGAATATAGATTTGATTACAATCTATGATGAGCGTTCAAAGATTCAATTTACGAATTTTGGTATGCGGATTGTCGATTGGAAAATTGATGGTAGATCCGTTATCCTTGGTCCGACTGAAAGTGATGATTTAATAGAATATTATGAGCAAAATCCTTATTTCTTTGGTGCAACTGTTGCAAGATATGGCGGCAGAATTGAAGACGGTCAGTTTGTATTAAATGGAGAATCTTATCAGCTTGAACAAAATGATGGTGTTCATAATTTACATGGCGGCTCTAATGGTTTATATACTCAAGTGTGTGATTATGACATTGTTAATGAAGATGATGTTGTCCGTATTGTATATCATGTAGAATTGAAACATTCAGTTGATCATTTCCCAGGTGATATTAACATGACCGTAACACATCAATATGATTTAACAAATTTGAAATGGACAATTATATATGAAGCAACGAGTACGGAAGATACTTTATTGAATCCGATGAATCATGTGTATTTTAATTTGAATGAGACAAATGCATCTATTGAAAATCATCAACTTCATCATAACGTTCAATTCTATCCGCTTAAGGATAATCAAATTGTGGAATCTCTAGATACAGACAATATTAATGTAGAAATTGGGAAAGATAGTATAACTTTTAAAGATATATTTGAAAGTGGATTACAACAAATCAATCAATTTAATGGTATTGATCATCCGGTGACATTAGAAGATGGCACTTTCAAAGTGTCGAATGATGAATTGGAAATTGAAATGACGACTGATCAGAATGAAGTTGTCATATTTACATTGAACGAAGTAGATTGGAATGATCATCAAGACTCTATTAATGTACATAGTGGCTTTACATTAGAAACGCAATCATTACCTAATGATATTAATTTATTAAATGAAACAGCACCATCAATTTTAAGAAAAGGCGACACATTTAATAGTGTCACAAGTTATCAAATCAATTATAAGAAATAGTATATATAATAGAAGACAATCATACTTTCATAACCAATCTTGTTTAGAAGCGTTGGTTATGAAAGTATTTTTATATCTTGTTTATCAATGACTCTCATAAATTATGTCTTTTAATTTTAAAATAGCAGGTTCGATATCTTCTCGATTTATTTTCGCAAATCCAATAATGAGCGTCTTAAAGGGTGTATTTTCAGGTTCATCAGCCATGAAACGTCTAATCGTATATAATTCTATATCATGGTCATGCGCCTTCTGTTCAATCTCTTGATAACTTAAGTCTGTCTTAATATTAATTAGAAAATGCAGTCCTGCCTCCATATCGTAAATCGAGACGTCTTCTTTAAAGGCTCTTTTTAATACTTTTAGAAAAAGCTCTCTCTTTTCAGTATAAGTATGATGCATCTTTCGAATATATTTCTCATAGTTTCCGGATTTAATAAATAAATGTAGGGCGTATGCATTTATTAAGCTTAAATCTGTAATAGATGTATCTGTTATCGCATCGAATTTATATAAAAGTGGATAGGGTAAGGCCATATAGCTTATTCTCAAACTTGGCATTAATGTCTTTGCGAAAGTACCTAAATATATGACACGTTCATTCTTATCTAAACTATACAATGAAGGAATATTGTCTGTACCATATTTATATTCACTATCATAATCGTCTTCTATAATATATTTATTATGTTCAGTTACCCAGTTGAGTAATTCAATTCTTCTTGAAATTGGCATAATCGTGCCTGTTGGAAATTGATGTGAAGGTGTTGTCACGACAAAATCAGGCTTTGCCTGTTTCACATGTTCAACAGATAATCCTTTGTTGTCGAGTGGAATATTAACGACATCCTGTCCCATGGCGATAAATAGCTTTCTCATTCTTGAATAGCCGGGATTTTCGATAGCAATTTTTTGATTATTTGAAAATGCTTTGAATAAGCTACTGAGTAAGTTTGCTGTACCTGATCCGACAATGATTTGTTCAGGGTAACAGACGACACCTCTTTTGTATGAAATCAATTGAGCGATTGATTTTCTTAGCTCAAGCGGACCTTTATATACAGGGATTTCTGACATTTCATGTTTGAAAAGGTGAAAAGCTTCTTTCACATATTTTGACCATAAGTCTATTGGAAATTGTGAGATGTCTGTTGTCATATGCGATAAAGAATAACGATATGAAGATTTAATTTGAGTTGGGCTATTATTTAAAGGTTGCGTAATATGTTGATCTTGAATGATTAACTTATTTAATGCTTCAACAAAGTATCCTTGTCTTTCCTTTGTGTAAATATAACCCTCAGCGAAAAGTTGTTCATAAGCATTCTTAACGGTGTTAATACTGACATTTTGATCAATTGAAAGTTGTCTTTTGGATGGTAATTTTTCGTGACTGTTATATTTCCGAGAGAGTATATCTTGTTTTAATTTGAGATAAATTTCTCTATATTTGTAAGTTTGAGTCATATAGTTCGCCCCTCTGGTACTATTAAAAATTAAAAACTGGTACTTTTCATTATACCAATCTTTTTTTAATATGTACTAAATAAACAATAGGAGGGATTTTGATGGGTAAGACTCAAGAACAATTAGAATCTTTACGTAACGAATATGTAGCAAGAGGTGTCAGTAATGGTAATACACATATTGCTGATTTTGCAAAAGGGGCAACAGTTACAGATAAAGACGGTAAAGAGTGGATTGACTTTGCAGGAGCAATTGGTACGTTAAACGTTGGTCATTCACATCCTAAAATAACTGAACATTTAAAAAACGAGCTTGAAAGATTTATTTTACCTGGTTTCAATGTGATTATGTATGAAAGCTATATTAAATTAGCAGAGAAATTAGCAGAAATTACACCAGGTGACCATAAAAAGAAAACAGTATTACTAAATTCTGGTGCAGAAGCAGTAGAAAACGCTGTGAAAATCGCTAGAAAATATACAGGTAGACAACAAGTTGTATCATTTATTAGAGGCTTCCATGGTAGAACAAATTTAACAATGTCTATGACAAGTAAAGTAAGACCATACAAATTTGGGTTTGGCCCATTTGCACCAGAAGTATATCAAGCACCATATCCTTATTTAGCAGATAAACCTGAAGGATTAAGTGATGAGGCATACATAGATTCAGTCATTAAAGATTTGAAGAATTTCTTTATCGCAACAGTGGATCCTTCAGAAGTGGCATGTGTTGTGATTGAGCCAGTACAAGGTGAAGGTGGATTTATCATTCCAGATAAGAAATTTATTCATGCATTAAAAGATATTTGTGAAGAACATGGTATCGTATTTATTGCAGATGAAATTCAAACAGGCTTTGCACGTACTGGTAAGACATTTGCAATTGAGCATTTTGATGTTATTCCAGATTTAATGACTATATCAAAATCTCTAGCAGCAGGATTCCCATTAAGTGGCGTTGTAGGGCGTAGTGAAATTATCGATAGCCCAAATCCAGGCGAAATTGGTGGTACATATGCAGGAAATCCACTTGCATGTGAAGCAGCATTAAAAGTAATTGAAATTATTGAAGAAGAAAACTTAAATGCTAAAGCTGAACAACTTGGTGCAACGATTCAATCAAGATTAGAAGCATTTAAATTAGAACATTCATTTATAGGAGATATTCGTAGATTAGGCGCAATGGTCGCAATGGAAATTGTTGATCCAGAAACGCAATCACCTGATAAAGTTAAAACATCACAAATTGTTAAAGCTGCAAATGAAAATGGTTTATTATTATTATCAGCTGGTATTAACGGAAATGTGATTCGATTTTTAGCACCGTTAGTCATTACAGATCAAGAATTAAACAAAGGATTATCAATCTTAGAATCTAGTCTTTAAGAAATTTGACTAATAAAAATGGGGTATAATTATGAATTCTCAATTTAATAAATCAATGAACATAGCAGACGTACTATTTCTCGCGATTGGCGCCATGCTTGGATGGGGCTGGGTTGTTCTTTCGGGAGAATGGATTTCACAAGCAGGATTTCTAGGTAGTATTATCGCATTTGTAATTGGTGGATTATTAGTAATTTTTATTGGATTAACATACGCAGAGCTTGCCTCTGCAATTCCTGAAACAGGTGGCGGATTTGTATTTGTTAAGAAAGCATTTAGTCCAGGCGTAGCATTTATATCTGGTTGGTCAGTATTATTTGGTTATGTATCTGTTATTACTTTTGAAGCAGTCGCATTGCCAACTGTTATTGACTATGTCATACCATTTGAACATTCTGGTTTATTATGGAATTTAGCTGGCTGGGATGTTTACTTAACTTGGGTACTCATCGGTTCTATAGGTAGTGTTATATTAACATCATTAAACTACTTTGGCGTTAAACCTGCTGCAGTTATGCAAACTGTGTTTACAATATTTATTGTCGGCGTAGGTTTATTATTATTCTTTGGTGCTGGTTTCAATGGTGACTTTACACATCTTAAACCATTGTTTAATGGTGGTGTAGGTGGAACAATGTCTGTTCTAATCATGATTCCATTCCTATTTGTAGGTTTCGATGTTATTCCACAAATAGCTGAAGAAGTAAAAGCACCTTCTAAAAAAATAGGTGGTATTTTAGTTATCTCTATTATAGCATCGGTTATCTTCTATTTATTAATTGTGTTTGGTGTTGCAACTGGTTTAACACCAAGTCAATTAAGTACAAGTGAATTAGCAACGGCAGATGCAATGGTGAATTTATTTGGATCAAGTGGATTTGGTATATTACTCGTATTAGGTGGGATTGCTGGTATTATCACAAGTTGGAATGCATTTATTATTGGTGGTAGTCGTATTTTATATGCGATGGCGAAAAATAATATGATTCCTAAGTGGTTTGCATACATTCACCCTAAATACAAAACACCAACACACGGTATTATATTCCTTGGTGTTTTAGCATTTGTTGCACCATTATTAGGTCGACTTGCATTAGTATGGATTGTTGATGCTGGTGGCATCGGTGTTGTATTAGGTTACTTATTAGTTGCATGTGCATTTTTGAAATTAAGAAAAAGTGAACCTAATTTAGAAAGACCATATCGTATTAAAAGTGGTAAAGTAGTTGGTTGGATTGCTGTAATTTTAAGTATTGCGTTTATCGCAATCTATTTACCAGGAATGCCGTCATCACTTATTTGGCCACATGAATGGATTATCGTATTTGTATGGTATGGCATAGCAGCAGTCTTATATTTAACAAAATCAAAAGGGGATGAAGTATTTGAAACAGCTAAAAGTATACAATCCAGCAACGAATGAAGTCGTTAAGACGATTCCTTATACTTCTGAAGAAGAAGCAATTCAACAAATTGATAAAGCACAAGTTGCATATGAATCATGGCGTGAAAAAGACGCTCATGAACGTTCATCACTTTTATTAAAATGGTATCAATTAATTGATGAACATAAAGAAGAATTAGCAGAATTAATTACTCTAGAGAACGGTAAACCTTATAAAGAAGCAGTAGGCGAAGTTGCTTACGCAAATAGTTACATTCAATGGTATCAAGAAGAAGCAAAACGTATTTATGGTAAGACTATACCTGCTAATCAAAAAGGTAAAAAAATTATCACTGATCCGTTCCCAGTAGGTGTTGTTGGTGCAATTACACCTTGGAACTTCCCAGCAGCTATGATTGCAAGAAAAATGGCGCCAGCATTAGCAGCAGGTTGTACAATTGTTTGTAAACCAGCTTTAGAAACACCATTAACGACGATAAGAATGGTTGAATTGGCACATGAAGCGGGTATCCCTGAAGATGCCATTCAATATGTTGTATTAAGTGGTAAAGACGCAGGTAGAATATTTACTGAAAGTCCAATTATACAGAAGATAACATTCACAGGATCTACACCAGTAGGTAAACATTTAATAAAAGATTCTGCAAATACAGTTAAAAATGTCACGATGGAATTAGGTGGATTAGCACCAGTTATTGTTCATAAAGATGCAGATATTGAACTAGCAGTTGATCAAACGATCGCGACTAAATTTAGAAATTCAGGACAAACTTGTATAAGTGCAAATAGAATTTATGTACATCAAGATATAGAACAAGCTTATACAGAACGTTTAACTGAAAAAGTAAACGCATTAAATGTAGGAAATGGCTTAGAAGAGGGTGTTGAAATGGGTCCACTTATTAATCAACAAGCTGTAGATAAAGTCATTGACCAAATTGAAGATGCTGTTCAAAATGGTGGAGAATTGTCATTACCATTAGAACAATTAAAATTAGGTGGAAATTTCTTAAAGCCAGTCGTTATTAGACAAGCCAATCTTGATATGAAAGTGATGCATGAAGAAACATTCGGACCAATCGCTGCAGTCATGGCATACGAAGACTTAGATGACATTATTAAAGTTGCCAATGATACAGAATATGGTTTAGCCGCTTATTTCTTCACGAATGACTATCGTACAGGCTTTGATATTTATAAGAAGCTTGATTTCGGTGTGATAGGTTGGAATGATGGTGCGCCATCAGCAGCGCATGCGCCATTTGGAGGATTTAAAGAAAGTGGATATGGCCGTGAAGGCGGCATCGAAGGTATTGAACCTTATTTAGAAACTAAATATTTATCAATCGGTAATATGTAATAAATGAACCCCCTAAAAGTGACCACTTTTAGGGGGTTCTCATATGTATCTATTTCTAGAATACACTTTAAATGCTATGATATTATCTAATGTCTTTCACAATTTTGCCATCTATTGAAACGACTTTAATTTTATTTGGGTCTCTTAATACTTTGATGTCTTCTAAAGGATTTTGATCTAGTATAATGAAGTCTGCTTTCTTGCCGACTTCAATTGTACCTAAGTCGTCGTCATAACCTAAACATTCAGCAGCTGTCTTAGTAGACGAAACAATAGCTTCCATTTCTGTCATGCCGTGTTCAACCATAAGCTCTAATTCTCTTAAATTAGTTCCATGTTTGAATACACCTGCATCTGTACCCATTGCTATTTTTACACCAGCTTGATGTGCTTTCTTAAAGCTATCAATATGGTCTTGCATGACTTGTTTAGATTTCTTAATAGAATTTTCACTCATACCTAATTCTTCAGCGAACTCTATAACGGAAAGTGGTGCGAGTAATGTAGGTACGAGGTACATTTCTTTTTCTTTCATTAATTGAACAGCTTCATCATCTAAATATATACCATGCTCAATTGAATGAATGCCTGCTTCTATACATTGTTTAACACCTTGCAACCCTTGAGCATGTGCCATAACTTTTCGATTATTTCTAAATTGAGCTTCTTCTACAATGACTTTTAATTCTTCTAATGAGAATTGCGTATAATCTGGGTGGTCAGTTGCACTTGTTACACCACCTGTTGCGTGTACTTTTAATACATCAGCACCAGCTCTTAACATTTCGCGTGCTTTTTTACGGACTTCATTCACACCATCACATATGCCACTCGGTAATCCAGGATAGCCATCTTGCAAAATAGGTAGTTGTATACCGGATTTAGTATAACTGTCCCCATGGCCACCTGTAATGGTTAATGCGTTGACACTTATTTGTAAACGTGGTCCAAGTATTAAACCATCATTTACAGCTTCTTTTAAACCTAAATCTGCTCCTAAAGCATCTCGAACTGTTGTAACACCTGCATCAACTGTTCGTTTTAAATGATCAATTGCTTTGTAGAAGTTATATGAAAAAGGTGTAGATAATCTTCTTTCTAAAGGTTCCATTTCCAACATAACATGTACATGACTATCGATTATACCTGGTAATAGATATTGACCATTTCCTTCTATTATATTGTCGCCATTTAAATTACTACCAATTTCAGAAATGACATGATTTTCAACTTTTATATCAACACCTCGTTGAATGTCTTTTCCAGTACCGTCTATTAAATTGATGTTTTTTATAATCATATTTATGTCCTCCTAAATTACTTAATAAAGTTCATTAATATAGATGTTAAAATAACAGATGCAACTGTTACAGTTGTAAATCCACCGATAATCATCGGGCTCAATAACTCATTAAATACATCTTCTCTGTCTTCCTCATTATCAGTAACAGATCGACTGACTTCTTCACATAAAATAAAATCACCCGGGAAACCATATAATGCGGTTAAAGCAACTGGCAGTGCTTTAGTTGGTTTCCAACCAATTAATTTAGCACCGATAAATCCACCAATTAAAATACCAATTGTACCTATAACAAGAATAGATAAAATAGCAGGTAAGAATTCCCATAAATCATGTGGTTTAATGCCGCCCATAGAACCGATAACGATTAAAATGATAATAACCATCATAATTGTGAATGATTGATTATGTTCCAGTTCTTTTTGTTCAAACAATCCAATTTTCAATCCGATAACACCAAATAATAAACTGACTAGTGTGAAATGAATGCCTGTTACTTCACCAATCATGAAGGCAATACTTGCTAAGAAGAACATAATAAAGAGTCTGATGACATTGTTTTGAAGTAACGGATTCTTATTAAATATCGTTTCTTTCTTGGATTCGTTTTTATTAGAAATATTAGCGACATTTTTGTCTGTATGTCTATTTGCTAAGTAATATTTTGAATAGCGCTTCATAAGGATAGAACTTAATGGCATACCAATAACGCCTTGAAGAGCCTGCACGATAGCGGGTAAAACAATTAAATTTGCTAATCCTAAATCTTGAAGCTTTTCGACTGTGATGAGCAGCGCGACGATACCTCCAGCAATAGGTCCAACACCTGAAGCAGCAGTACGGAAATCAAATAGGAGTGTAACGAAGACTAATATTAAGGTTGTAGAACCCAATATACCCAATATTGATATAACAACTGCTTTCCATTGTGATTTAAGTATATGAAGCGGCATCATTGTACCCATATGCATGATAACTGGTGCAATAATAAGCGCACCTAGCGAAGGTAAAATGGCATTATCTAATATCTTTTCAGGTAAGACGCCTGCCCATGATAAAAGCAAATAACTGACCATTGCCGTTAATAACATTGGTACACGAGCCTTTGTAAGATAAGATATAATTTCCCCGAGAACGATTAATGCGAATAGTATTGTTGCTGAAATAAGCGGTTCACTAACCATTAGCATTCCCTCCTTTTTAAAGTTAATAGTCAAACTTTAGCATATCTAAATCAAGAAGTTAATAGTATTTTCTAAAAATTTAGAATATATAGATAAATATTACACTATTAATTGCATTCAATATATAACAAGAATTTAAATATTATTCGATGGTATATAACATTTGTTCAATAAAAAACAGTAAACACGTCATATGACGATGTTTACTGTTTATTAGAGTTATTCATTTGAAGTAGATTGCTTGCGATGATTCAAATAATAAATAACAAGCAATAGTACAATCCATAAAGGTGAGTACATTAATGCTGTACGTGTATCATTTGCAAAGAACAAAATAACTAATACAAATACAAAGAATATTAATGCAAGATATGATCCAATCACACCGAATGGATTTTTGAATTTAGATTTTTCGTGTAAAGATTTGTCTTCTTTTCTAAATTTGATATAACAAATTAAAATGATAGACCAAATAAAAATAAAGAATATCGTAGCTAATGTCGTAACGAGTGTAAATACGTCATCTGGTATAAAATAATTTAATATCGCAGCGAAGAATAATACAACACCTGAGAATATCAATGCTGGATAAGGTACACCACGTTTATTTGTCTTGCTTAACCCTTCAGGCGCATGACCCGTTTGACCTAAACCATAAACCATACGACTATTACTGAATAATCCACTGTTTGCAGCACTTGCAGCTGAAGTTAACACAACAAAGTTAACAATTCCTGCAGCAGCTGGAATACCAGCTAATACAAATAAATTAACAAAAGGACTTTCAGCAGGATCAATTTTATTCCATGGTGTGATACTCATAATGATTAATAAACTTAATACATAGAAAATTAAAATACGAATACCGATAGAATTAACCGCTTTAGGTAAATTCTTTTCAGGATCTTTCGTCTCACGAGCTGTAACACCTACAAGTTCAATTCCTACAAAGCTAAATACTGCCATTTGGAAAGCCAGTAAGAAGCCCATAGCACCATTTGGGAAGAAACCATTATGGCTATATAAATTATGAAATCCAGATTGAATACCTGTGCTAGATTTAAAACCATTAAATATCATCCATAAACCAATGACAATTAATAATATAATGGCGATAATTTTAATGAGTGCAAACCAAAATTCGACCTCACCAAATAATTTAACAGTCATAAGATTTAAACCTAATAGAATAACAACTGTTGCAATTGCAGAAACATATGCAGGAACATCAGGATACCAAAACTGAATATACTTAGCCACTGCTGTAATATCCGCTATTCCCGTTGCAACCCAACAAAACCAATACGTCCATCCAGTTAAAAATCCGAATAAAGGACCTAAATAATGTTCTGCAATATCAATGAAAGAATTATAGTTATTATTTGAAAGTAATAATTCCCCTAAGGCTCTCATCATAATAAATAAGAAAAAACCAATAATAATATAAACTAATAAAATAGATGGACCCGCTAGTGAAATACTCTTACCAGCCCCAAGAAAAAGACCGGTACCAATCGCGCCACCAATAGCAATTAACTGAATATGCCGATTAGACATACTTCTTTGTAACTCATGATTTTCCATTTTTAATTCGCTCTCCTTAAACACAATAAAACATATGTAAACAATAAGATTTATAAAACAATATAAAAAGCATTATACTACGATTATTTGTATTTTGCATATTAATATAAATAAATGTTTTTAAATGTAAGATAAAGGTGAGGATACATAACACGATGAGTAATGTAACTTTACTCATTTTTTTGACTTATAATTATTTGATATAGAATAAGAATAACTTAAACAAAGGAGGAGATTTCTTATGTTAACAAGTATTTTACAACCAATCGTAGATTTGATTACAGCTTTAGGTCTTTAATTTGAATTTGATTTATTTTTATATGCAAACAAAGGGGTTAGTACATAGTGCTGTAAGTACTAAATAAGCCACCAATTCGTATTTTGCGAATTGGTGGCTTTTCTATTTAGTAACAATAATTGACCAATATGGTCGATAGCGTTATGATGTAGTCGACCGAACTGGTCTAATATGTTTCGGAAGGTGTATATGATGAATGATGCATTCTATAATTTAGATGAAGAAAAGCGTCAAAAAATAATCAATTCAGGACTGATGGAGTTCTCTAATTATGGATATCAACAAAGTTCTACGAATCGTATTGTTGAAAATGCTGGTATTGGTAAAGGGATGCTTTTTTATTACTTTAAAAATAAAAAAGGATTATTTAAATTTCTTGTGGATTATTCATTAGATTTCATTGAGGAATATTATTTTAAACAAATTGATACTTCTGAGAAAGATATTTTTAATAGGTTAGTTAAACAAGCGAAAATAAAATCTAATTTAATGACGATTCATCCTCATATGTCGAAGTTTTTAACGAAAATTGTTCTGGAGGAATCTGAACATCATTATATATCTGAAGAACAAGATCAACATATTAAACAATTACAAAGTAAAGTTCAAAATGCACTATTTGAAGATTTAGAAAGGGCTCTTTTTAAAGAGGATTTGAATGTTGAAATGTCTATCAATATTATAAAGTACTCGATTGACGGTTTAGCAGAATCTATGAAGACACGAATAACGCATCAAATGATCGAGCAGAATGATTATCAAAGCTTTTATGATGAATTCGACTTATATATTAAAGAAATGCGTAAAATTTTCTATAAGGATCGTGATTAATATGACATTGTTAAAAGTAAATGATGTAACAAAGACGTTTGGTAAATTTAAAGCTTTAAACGGTGTGAATTTCACTGTTGAAGAGGGAGAAATATTTGGTTTTATCGGTCCGAATGGTTCTGGGAAATCTACGACAATTAAAGCAATTTTAGGCATGCTTAAACCTGATTCTGGTACGATTGTGGCATTTGATAAAGATGCTTGGAAAGATGCAGTTCAAATTCATAAACAAGTTGCCTATGTTCCAGGTGATGTGAATTTATGGCCAAACTTAACAGGTGGAGAAGTGATAGATTTATTTCTAAAATTAAGTGGCACTAAAAATAATGAAAAAAGAGATGAACTGATTAAAAAATTCGATTTAGACCCTACTAAAAAATGTGGGTCATATTCTAAAGGTAATAGACAGAAAGTTGCACTTATCGCTGCATTTACTACTGATGCACAACTGCTTATATTAGATGAACCGACATCTGGATTAGATCCTTTAATGGAACAAGTATTCCAAGAATGTGTATTAGAAAAGAAAAAAGAGGGCAAAAGTGTTCTATTATCAAGTCATATATTAAGTGAAGTAGAAAAACTATGTGACCGAGTCGGCATTATTAGAAAAGGTGAAATCGTAGAAATGGGAACGTTGGATGATTTGAGACATCTAACGAGAATGCATTTCGTAGTTCAGTCTAAAGAAGATTTATCAGATTTAGACGAGCAAGATGGTGTACATGATATTTCTAGAGAAGGAGAAATATATCATTTTCAAGTGGATTCAGAGAAAGTTTCTAATATTATTAAATATTTAAGCCGATTTGAATTACTGAAATTAGAAAGTATGCCACCTACATTAGAAGATTTATTTATGAGACATTATGGTGTGAATATTGAAAGAGGTGAGTAATATGAATAATCTCTTTAGTGGTGTTGGTCAATTGACGTTATTTTACCTCAAGACTCATAAATGGAAAATGCTGTTTTGGATATTAGGTATTGTCGTTTTAACAGTTATCATTCCACCAACATTTAAAAGTATGTATCCACACCAATCAGATATGCAACCAATTGTTGAAACTTCCAAAAATCCTGCAATGGAAGCAATGTTAGGACCAGGACAATTTGAACACGTATCAGTTGGCGTGTTATTTACGCACGAGATGTTGCTTTTTACTGGTATTCTCGTTGCAATAATGAGTATTTTACTTGTTTCAAAAAGTACAAGAGGAGATGAATCTGCAGGTCGTATCGAAATGATTCGAGCATTGTCAGTTGGAAAAGTATCACCTCTCGTAAGTGCACTTATTGAGATGATAATTGTGAATATCATGGTAACCATTTTGATTATGATTATATTACCTTTAATGAATATTGATAGTGTGGATTGGCAAGGTTCAATCGTGTATGCAGTTTCATTAGGATCAATTGGTATTCTATTTGGTATGATGACAGCTATTTTCTCACAGTTAACTGAAACAAGTAGTAGTGTTACGGGCTATAGTATTACAGTACTGCTCTTAAGTTATTTAGTGAGAGCTGTTGGTGACGTCATAAATGAAGATATTTCTATGATTTCACCTCTAGGATGGATTACAAGAACGTTTGCTTATTCTGAAAATAATTGGTGGCCAATCGTCATAACTTTGATAACGGCTATTATATTCTTAATGATAGCGATGATACTTTATTTCAGAAGAGATATAGAGTCTGGCTTACTGCCTTCTAAACCTGGTAAAAGAACAGCACATAAAATATGGCTATCTCCACTCGGTTTACAACTTAAATTGTATAAAGTAGGGCTTATTTCCTGGGCAATAGGGATGTTTGTATTTGGCGCTTCATATGGGTCAATATTTGGTGAGTTAGATGACTTTATTAAAGATAACGAAATGTTGCAGCAAATGGTAGCTGGTAAAGGTGATCATTATATAGAAGCATTCTTACCTACTTTAATGATTATAATGGCAATTGTATCAACTATACCTGCGCTGTTAAGTTTATACAAAATAAAAAACGAAATAGATACTCATCGTATAGAACTTATAATGTCTCGACCTATTTCAAGAATTAAATTGTTGAGTAGCTATTTAGTGGTTTCATTATTTAATGCTATTTTAATGATTTTTATAGCTGCATTAGGTTTGTATATTGCCCAAGCATCTGTGTTAGATGATCCATTTAGTTTTTGGACAATTATAAAGGCAGGAATTGTGCATATACCAGCCATTATATCTTTCGTAGCACTCGGTGTTGTACTTTTAGGATGGTTCAATAAAGGGCATTTTATCGTTTATTTATATTTAACTTATACATTTTTCGTCGTATACTTAGGACAATTATTAAATATTAAAGACTGGTTAAAAGATATAACGCCATTTCATCATATTCCTGAAATACCTGTTGAAGATATGAATTATTCGGGTATAAGTATATTAATCATAATATCTGTAGCGCTTATCATAATTGGATTTATAGGGTTTAAACGAAAAGACATTTCATAAAGGGAGCTGTGTTCGGATGACAAATTTGCCGAAAATAGGGAAACCAGCAACAAATGCTTTGAATACGATCAATATTACGACGTTAGAACAGGTTGCACAATTAGATGAACATAATTTGGCGAAACTTCATGGTATGGGACCAAAAGCAATAGGCATTTTGAAAGAAGCATTATTAGAACAAGGGTTATCATTTAGTCAATTAGATGATGATTTGAAAAATGTGAAATTCACTGTACTGGGAGATTTAAAATGTGATAACGCACCAAAAAGAAGAGTCATACGAGACATTGTGATTGCTTCAATAGTTGGTGACGAAAAGTGTCTCACTGAATGGCTAACAGATGATTTAGTATGGAATGTACCTGGTTCTTTTGAACTAATAGGTAGAAAAGCATTTTTAGAAGAAATAAATGAGCACTTGCAAAAAGTATCTAGCCTTGAAATTAAATCAATGCTTACGCACGGTAAAGAAGCTTCTACACATGGCACAATTATATTGAATTCTGGTGAGGAAATTTATTTTGCTGAAATGTATGAATTTGAAAATCATAAAAAAGATGCTAAAGTCAAAGCGATTACGTCATATATCATCATGAATCCTTAAATTTATGAAAAATCCAATACCAGTATTTATGAAAATGTGATAAATTATAGAGGTTATTATAAACTTTCGGAGGTTGAAAGATGGAAGCAATATTACCAAATTGCCCTAAATGTGATTCAGAATATACTTACGAGGACGGACAATTTTATATTTGTCCAATGTGTAATCATGAATGGTCTATAAACGACGAAGATGCATCAAATGAAGAAAACACAGTTATTAAAGATGTAAATGGTGTTGAATTAAATGATGGAGATACTGTAACAGTCATTAAAGATTTAAAAGTAAAAGGATCATCTAATTCTATTAAACAAGGCACTAAAGTTAAAGGTATCAAATTAGTGGACCCAGAAGATGGTCATGACATTGATTGTAAAATACCAGGCTTTGGACAAATTGGATTGAAGTCATCAGTTGTTAAAAAAGTGAATAAATAAACACTTAAGAGCCTGAAACATTGAAATTGTTGCAGGCTCTTAGTTTTTAGAAAGTATGTTGATATAAATATTAACGAGGTGCTTATTATTTTTGTTAAAAATAATTAATTGATTATTTTAAGTTTTTGAAATATTAATTCGTTATATACATCAAATGTTTTTTGTGGTAAATATGTAGTAGAGATTACGTTTCCAACAACTATATAAGGGGAGAAAAATATGAAGGCTTATATGCAAAAATTTGCACAGTCTCTAATGCTACCTATTTCGATTTTACCGGTAGCTGGGTTACTTTTAGGTATCGCATCTTTTATTGATTCAGGTGCAATTAACGGGGAAGGAAATAGCGTTGCGAACTTTTTAGCAAATGGTGGTTTAGCAGTTATTAATAATTTACCCATACTATTTGCGGTAGGGTTAGCATTCGGTATGTCTAAAGATAAAAATGGTGCAGCAGCACTTAGTGGACTTGTATCATTTTTAGTGGTTACACAAGTACTAAAGCCAGAAGCAATGGCGAAAGTATTGCATATTGCTGAGGATAAAGTTGATATAGCATTTACGGGTATTAGTAATGTATTTATCGGGATTATTTGTGGTTTAGTTACAGCAGCAATTTACAATAGATTTAAAGATACGAAATTACCAACAGCGTTTGCTTTCTTTAGTGGTAAACGTCTTGTGCCGATATTATCAGCAGCGGCTATGTTAGTCATTTCTATCGCACTTATGTTTATTTGGCCGCCAGTATATAATGGCTTAGTGTCATTTGGTGAAATGATTTCTAAACTTGGTCCTCTTGGGGCAGGGTTATATGGATTCTTTAACCGTTTATTATTACCATTTGGATTGCATCACGCGTTAAACCAAGTATTCTGGTTTGATATTGCGGGTATTAATGATATTGCAAACTTCTGGTCTAGTAAAGGTGAAGCGGGTATAACAGGTCGTTACCAAGCAGGCTTATTCCCAATTATGATGTTTGGATTACCAGCTGCAGCATTAGCGATTTGGAAAAATGCTGAAAAGCGTAACAGAAAAGTAGTAGGTTCTTTAATGGTTACAGCAGCGATTGCTTCATTCGTAACTGGTATCACAGAACCATTAGAGTTCTCATTCTTAGTAGCAGCACCGATGTTATTTGGTATTCACGCGTTATTAACAGGTATTTCATTATTTATAGCAGCAACATTCCATTGGACTGCAGGATTTACATTTAGTGCAGGATTAATAGATTATTTATTAAGTTTAAGTATTCCAATTGCTAATAAACCATTAATGTTACTTGTACTTGGTTTGATTATGGGTGTCGTATACTTCGTCGTATTTGATTTTGCGATTCGTACATTTAATCTTAAGACACCAGGTAGAGATGGTTTAATGGAAGAAGCGGCAAAGCAAGATCCTAGTCTTGAAGAAGATGAAGCGGGTACTTCAACAAACAACAGTGGTGTGAAAGTATCTAATAAGACAAAGCTTATATATGAAGCAATTGGTGGTAATGATAATATAGAAGTTATCGACCACTGTGCAACAAGACTGCGTCTAACATTAAAAGATACAAGTGTTGTTGATCAAGATAAAATCAAACAATCTGGCGCATTAGGAAACAAAGTGATTAGTGATAAAAATATCCAAATTATTATTGGAACTGATGTACAATTTACAGCAGATGAACTGATGCAAATGCAGCATAATCAAGGTCATTAATTCAATATATCAATATTTAAACAGTAGACATTCATTTTTATAATTTGAATGCCTACTGTTTTTCATTTATAATAATAACAATTTTGAACAAATATGAACAAAAAATAATGATAAATGTGTGATTTTTTACTTTTATAGTAGTAATATGAAACTATTGAATGATAAAGGGGGACGATTCAATGGGTATAAAAAAAGCGATTTTGTTAGGTGCAGGTGACCGTGGGGGAAGAGTTTACGCGAATTTGATAAAGTCTTTACCCCATAAAATTAAATTAATTGGGGTAGCGGAACCTGTTAAAGAAAGAAGAGAACGCGTAAGTCGTCATCATAGTCTTGATGAACGATATGTACAAGAATCATGGAAAGCATTATTGGACTTAAAGCCAGAAGCTGATATAGCAATTATATGTACTCAAGATAAAGTACATTTTGAACCAACAATGAAAGCATTAGATTTAGGATATCATGTGTTGCTTGAAAAACCGATGTCTCCTAGTCCTGAAGAGTGTATTAAAATGGTAGAAAAAGCGAAAGAAATGGATAGAACATTAACGATTTGTCACGTATTAAGATATACATCATTCTGGAGTAGAATCAAATCTATCGTTCAAAATGGAGATGTTGGTCAGATTGCGTCAATTCAACTTAATGAAAATGTAGAATATATGCATATGTCTCATAGTTTTGTAAGGGGAAATTGGAAAAGTAAGGAACAGTCAAGTCCGATGATATTAGCTAAATCTTGCCATGATATGGATATTATCAGTTATATCATGGATCAAGATTGTAAAAGAATCAATTCCTTTGGCTCATTAATGTACTTTAACGAAGCAAACAAACCAGAAGGCGCACCATTAAGATGTCTAGACGGATGCCCAGTAGAAAATGAATGTCCATTTCATGCTGGAAGGTATTATTTAGGTATCGGTAGAGGATGGGCGATGAAATTTACAGAAGAAAATTCTAACGAAGCGATCATAGAAAGATTAAATCATACGGATTATGGGAAATGCGTCTTCCAATCAGATAATGACGTTGTCGATCACCAAGTTGTGAATATGGAATTTGAAAATGGTGCAACAGCAACATTTAGTATGAGCGCATTTACAAGAGAACAAACAAGAGTAGTTCAAATAATGGGAACAAAAGGTGAAATAAGAGGGAATATGGAAACAAATGAAATAAGCATTTTTGACTTTTTAACAAGAGAAGAAAAAATCATTAAATTCCCAGAAGTGAGCAGTGGACACGGAGGCGGGGATGAAGGTATTATAAGAGATTTTATAGATACAATTAATAGCTCAAATCAAAATGTATCTAAATCAATAGCAAGTAAATCTTTAATCAGTCACTTAATGGCATTCGCAGCAGAAGAATCAAGACTGAACCACGGCCAATCCATAAATATAGACGAATTCTATAATGAAATAGCCTTAACATCTTAATATAATATAAAAAAAGACGTGATACCGCTAGAAAATAGCAGTATCACGTCTTTTTGTTATGTGTAAAAGTAGCGCTAACGCTCAAGACTCACAAACAAGATCGTTAGCGCACGAAAATGAGCCCCGCAACTCCCACCTAAATCCCAACCAAAACATTTACCTCATTCTACATATTGATTATATTTTTGATGATGAGTGCTGCGACGAATAAGATGATAATACTTGATACTCTATTTAATATGATGATAAATTTACCTGATTTATCAAACATGCCGACTTGTTTACCGGCTATAGCGAGACCGAAGAACCAGAACCAAGAGATAAAGATTGTTGCTACTGTGAACCCGACTTTTTCATACCCTGAATATAGTGATGCACTTGTACCGATAACACCGACTGTATCCATAATGGCGTGTGGATTGAGTAATGATAGAGATAATGCAAAGCTGATTTGTTTTTTTGCTGATATTGCTATGTCTGAGCCATTGCTTGATGATTTTTCGTTCCATAACGTCCAAGCCATATACAATAGAAAAATTAATCCGACGATATATATGATTAATTGTAGTGATGGATAGTGATTTAAGATGAGTGATACGCCAAACACCGCAAGTAATATGAGTAATGTGTCACATAGACCAGCTGTAATAACAACAGGTAAAGCTTTATTTAAGCTTTTATGATTTGCGCCTTGATTAAAAACAAATATATTTTGAGCACCTAATGGTAAAATTAAACCGAGTGCTAATAAAAGACCGTGGATGACTGCTTGAAACATTTGATTTAACCTCCTTTTTGTATAGTATAAAAGAAATAAGCTACAATGAAATCATCCAGAATTAAATTTATGCCCAACCAGATTGGAGTTACATTTATGGAAAAACCTATCTACCAAAAAATTATAGATGATATGTTAAGAGATATTAATAATGGTCAATTAGAAGTTGGTATGAAAATCCCTTCGCAAAGAGCTTTAACACAAAAGTATGGTGTAAATAGATCAACAATTGTACATGTGATTGATATTTTAAAAAGTTATGGCGTGCTTGAAAGTAAAGAAAGAAAAGGGATATACATTTCGAAAAATAAATGGAATGAGTATGTGAGTAACAATTTAAATTGGCAAGATTATATAGGTAATAGTATTAACCAGAACAATCAATATTACATTAGAGAAATTAATCGATGCGAATTTATACCTGACATGGTGAGATTAGGGACGGGTGAACTTTCGCCAGAATTAATACCTAATGATGCATTTCATGAAATCATTTCGAAAGATTTAAGTTGTCAATTGACTTCAAATTACGAAGCGCCTAAAGGGAATATTCAGTTGAGACAACAAGTTAAAGAAATTGTTAAAAAAAGAGGTATTGAGTGTAGTGTAGAAGAAATTTGTATCACTTCTGGTTCATTACAAGGTTTGAAGTTGATAGCAGATGGATTATTAATTCCTAAATCAAAAATTATCGTTGAAACACCTTCTTATATCAATTCAATTAGAACGTGGCACAAAATTCATTCCAAAATGATACCTTTATCAATTGATTATATAAGCAATAATATTCATGCGATTTTTAAAGAAGATGAAGATTACAGCAATAGTATATTTTATTGTAATCCTACTTTGCACAATCCTACATCGCACACATATACATTGAAAGAGAAAGAACAAATTCTTGAACAGTGTAAAGCAAAGGGTATTCCAGTTGTGGAAGATGACATTTATAGTGAGCTGTGGTTTGAAGGTTCGATTCCTAAATCGATGAAAGAGCTTGATACAAGTCATAATGTGTTGTATTTAGGTAGCCTATCTAAAACAGTTAGTCCAGGTCTCAGAATAGGGTGGTTAATTGGCAACGAACGGGTCATTAATCATTTAGCAGATTTAAAAATGCAAAATGACTATGGTGCAAGTTCGATTTCTCAATTTATAGCTACTAAATGGTTGGCACATTACCATGAGAAGCATATTGAAGACATTAAACGTAATTTACAAAGGCGCAAAGATTTGATGGAAGATGCTTTAACAGAATCTTTCTCAGATATTGGTAGATGGTCTAAAGTAGAAGGGTCTTTCTATATATGGTTCAAATTCAATGAAAGTATTGATTTGAAAAGGTTATTCCAACGTGCCTTAGAGGAAGGATTGCTCATTCATCCAGGGGAGATTTATTCAGAAAGAGAAAAACATAGTTTAAGATTTTCTTATTCATATATTGATGAACATAATATAAAAGAAAGTATTTATAAACTAAGAACTATCATCGATAAAGAAAACTTGTTAAATAAAAGAAAATCCTCGAACTCTTAATATGAGACCGAGGATCTTTTTATATTATTTATTCACAATATAGTCTGGTGTATCACCTTGTAGTTTCTTAATCGTATTATTTGCGACGATTCTTGCCATTTCATCACGTGCTTCAAATGTAGCGTTTCCGATGTGGGGTGTTATGACGACATTGTCCATTGTTTTAAGTGCATCTGTAATTTCTGGTTCAAATTCAAATACATCTAATGCAGCACCTTCGATTGTTTTAGATTGTAGTGCTTCAACTAGAGCTTGTTCATCTACAATAGGTCCGCGAGATGCGTTAATAACATATGCTGTATTTTTCATTTTTTCAAATGTTTCTTTATTGAATAAATGATGTAAATCATCTGAATAGGCAGCATTAATTGTAATGAAATCTGCTTGTTCTAACATCTCATTAAGACTGACATAAGTAGCCCCTAATGAAGCTTCTTGTTCTGGTTTTCTATGTGGTCCAGTATATAGGATGTTCATGTCGAAACCTTTGGCACGTCTAGCAACAGCAGAACCAATTTCACCAAGTCCAACTATGCCGATAGTCTTACCGGAGACTTCCCTACCTCTAAAGAATAATGGTGCCCAACCGTTGAATCCTGTTGTTCTACAAAGTTGGTCGCCTTCAGCAATTCTTCTAGATACGGCAAGTAATATACCAATCGTTAAATCTGCTGTAGCATTTGTTGAAGCTTTTGGTGTATTTGTGACATCGATTCCTTTTTCTCTCGCATATTTAACGTCTATGTTATTGAAACCAGCACCATAATTTGCGATGATTTTTAAGTTTGGCGCATGATCAATAATTTCTTTATCAATATTTGTAGATAGTGGGCTAATAATCGCATCTACGTCTGTTACTTTTTGAAGTAAAGTATCTTTCGTAATTAATTTATCCCCTTCAAAGACTTCTACTTCAAAATGTTCTTGTAACATTTCTAATCCTTCTGTTGGAATTTCTCCAGTTATGAATACTTTATTCATGATGTAACCTCCTATAGAACTTTTCATACGTTTATATGATCACTATACCCTAATGCGCAAGTTTCCATTCACTGAATTTACGTACGATGACTTCAAAAGCGATGTGATATGGTAAGAAGCTGGAATAAGATGTTTGGTTAAATAGTTCTATCGGAGAACTATTAACGTATATATTGTAACTCGCATTCTGGGCTAAATAGTTATCCTTTAATGTAGTAATAGAAATATAACTAATATTTCGTGTATGCATAATCTCGACGTTATCTCTTAAATGTGATGTTTCGCCTGATAATGAAATGATGAAAATTAAATCGTCTTTATTCATTTGATTCATAGCAATTTTAAGTTCATTCTCGTCGTTAATAACCATTACTCTCTTATTAATAGAAAGAAAGTGTCGCTGAGCATCACGTGCGACGTTTAATTGTGCGACACCTGTACCATATATATAGATGTATGGCGCTTGGTTGATTTGTTCGCTTATATAATCATAGTCGATCATTTTTAAATGTTTCATAGTTTGTTGTAAATCTTGCTCTAAACTTTCAATGATATCTGTCGATGGGTTAGATGTTTGTCTATTTAATTTAATATATGCTTTAAAATCACTATAACCATCAAAGCCAAGTTTGCGAGCGAGTCGGTGAATAGAAGAAATTGAAGTGTGTGATATATCGGCGATTTCTTGTATTTTTAATCGATGAATCAAGTGAATATTTTGATTAATCATTTGTATGATATGTATATCGTTGTCATTAAGTTGTTGATAATGTTCATTAATCAGTTTATCCAAAATCATTATAATCCTCCATTCGAAGTGAAAAAATTTTCGTGTTATGAAAATATAATCTAAGTTTACTATGTGATTTCTATTTACGTCAAACCTCTTGGCAAATGTAAGCGCTTCCTATATTGTTGAGATAAATTGATGAGGAAAAGGGGTTAAAATATGAATGCAATTAAACGATTTGGTAGTGCCATGATTGTACCGGTATTACTATTTGCATTTTTCGGTATTGTTGTAGGGTTTGCAACACTATTTAAAAATCCAAATATTATGGGTTCAATAGCTGAAGATGGCACAATGTGGTTTAAAATTTGGAGTTTGATTGAAGCGGGTGGTTGGACTATATTCAACCATATGGAACTAGCGTTTGTGATTGGACTTCCAATCTCACTTGCTAAAAAAGCGCAAGGTAGAGCAACACTAGCAGCTTTAATGATTTATTTAGTATTTAACAATTTTATTAATGCAATTTTAACCCTTTGGCCAAAGACGTTCGGAGTAGATTTATCAAAGGGTGTTGAAAATTTAACCGGAGTAAAAGAAATAGCTGGTATTCCAACATTAGATACAAGTATCATTGGTGCAATTTTCATATCAGCAATCGTCATTTGGATACATAATCGTTTCTATGATAAGAAATTACCTGAAATGGTTGGTATTTTCCAAGGTCTACCATACGTTGTTATTATTGGATTCTTTGTTATGATCCCAATCGCTTTTATCGTATGTGCGGTATGGCCAACAGTACAAGCAGGTATCGGTTCATTACAAGGTGTCATGTTGAAATCAGGATTTGTAGGGGTTTGGCTATTCCACTTCTTAGAAAGAATATTGATTCCTACAGGGTTACATCATTTCATATACACGCCATTTGAATATGGACCAGCAGCGGTTAATGGTGGATTGAAACCTTATTGGATTCAACACTTAACAGAATTCTCTAATTCTGCTAAATCTCTTAAAGAACTTTATCCATATGGATTCTTGTTACAAGGTAACATTAAAATATTTGGTTGTTTAGGTATAGCATTAGCGATGTACGCTTCAACACCAAAAGAGAACAAGAAAAAAGTATTGGCATTAGTATTACCAGCTGGATTAACAGCAATTTTCGCAGGTATTACAGAACCATTAGAATTTACATTCCTATTTATTGCACCTTACTTATTCTTAATTCATGCATTATTAGGTGCAACAATGGTTACAATTATGTACCTATTCGGTGTAGTTGGTATTCAAGGCGGCGGTGCGATAGAAATCGCGGCAATAAACTGGATTCCATTATTCTCTAATCACGGTATGACTTACGTTGCACAATTTATCATTGGTATCATCTTTGTTGTGATTTACTTCTTTGTATTTAAGTTTATTATTGAGAAGTTTAATGTACCATTACCTGGGCGTGTGCCTGATGATGGTGACGCTAAGCTTTATACGAAAGAAGATTATAAGTCTAAAAAAGCAAGTGCTGATACACAAATGGATGACAATGCATCAGAATATGATACGAAAGCTATTTATTTCTTAGAAGGATTAGGTGGCAAAGACAATATTAAAGACGTTACAAATTGTGCGACACGATTAAGAGTAACGGTTAAAGATCCAAGTTTAGTGAAAGATAACGACTACTTCACGCATAATCAAATGGCACATGGTGTAGCGAAAAGTGGTACAAATGTTCAAGTAATTGTAGGACTCAGTGTACCTCAAGTAAGAGATTCATTTGAAACGATGATATAAAAAATATGGAGGTCATAAATAATGAAGAAATTTAACATAACAATAGCAGGTGGAGGAAGTACATTTACACCAGGCATTATATTAATGTTACTGGATCATTTAGAAGATTTTCCGATTGATACGATTAAATTATACGACAATGATGGTGATAGACAACAAACCATTGCGGATGCTTGTGAAATATTACTTCATGAAAGAGCGCCAAGTGTTAAGTTACAGGCGAGTACGGATCCTAAAACAGCTTTTGAAAATGTAGATTTCGTTATGGCACACATACGTGTTGGTAAATATGCGATGAGAGAACAAGACGAGAAGATTCCGTTGAAACATGGTGTCGTTGGACAAGAAACGTGTGGACCTGGTGGTATATCTTATGGTATGCGTTCTATTACTGGCGTACTAGAAATTGTGGATTACATGGAACAATATTCACCAGATGCTTGGATGTTAAATTATTCGAATCCAGCAGCAATTGTAGCTGAAGCAACGAGAAAATTAAGACCTTACTCTAAAATTTTAAATATTTGTGATATGCCAATTGGTATTGAAGAGCTGATGGCAACAAATATTGGTCTGAAATCTAGAAAAGAAATGGTCGTTAAATATTATGGTTTGAATCACTTCGGTTGGTGGACAGATATAAGAGATAAGTCAGGTAATGATTTAATGCCAAGTATCATTAAACACGTTGAACAATTTGGGTATTCGACTGATACGGGCAGCGATATTGAACAAGAAGCAAGTTGGAATGATACGTTCAAGAAAGCACGTGATGTACAAGCACTTGATAAAGATACGTTACCTAACACATATTTAAAATATTATTTCTTCCCTGATTACGTTGTGGAACATTCAAACAAAGACTATACAAGAGCAAATGAAGTAATGGCAGGACGAGAAAAATTTGTATTCGGTGAATGTCAAAAAATCATTGATCAAGGTACTGCTGAAGGAACGGAATTAACAATAGATGAACATGCATCTTATATCGTAGACTTAGCAAGAGCCATTGCGTTTAATACGAAAGAAAGAATGTTAATGATTGTCGAGAATAAAGGTGCCATTTCAAACTTTGAACCAACAGCGATGGTTGAAATTCCATGTTTAGTTGGTAGCGAAGGTCCAGAACCTTTATCAGTTGGTGAAATCCCAAGATTCCAAAAAAGTTTAATGGAACAACAAGTAGGTGTTGAGAAATTAACAGTTGAAGCTTATGAAGAACAATCTTATCAAAAATTATGGCAAGCACTAACTTTATCTCGCACGGTTCCGAGTGCATCAGTAGCTAAAAATATATTAGATGACCTTATTGAAGCAAATAAAGAATACTGGCCAGAATTGAAATAGTAATGATAATTGAATTTGTATTTATAAACGTGCAAGGCTTACGAGTCTTGCGCGTTTTTCTTTGTCTTACATCCGTTTAAGAAAAATCAATCGTATATCGACTTTCTTTAATCGCAAACTTTTAAATGATATAATTAGATGAAGTGATATATATTTTTTATTTAAAAATATAAGGGAGCATATCTATGTATATAGAAAGAAAACCAACAATCAATTTAGCAGAATTAAAGAAGGAATTTACGAATAATTTAGGTGAAATTGAATATGCGCAGTCTTCTGAACAAGCGCTAGAAGAGTTGTTTAATTTTGTAGAACTACAACATCAATATGCTGCAGCTTTAGAAGAAATCGGGACAAAGTTGAAAATATTGGACGATGAATTCCAAGTTGCTTATAAACATAATCCAATTCACCATATGGAAAAGCGTGTTAAAGAATTTCCAAGTCTTATTAAGAAATTAAGACGCAAAGGATTTCCTTTAAATGCAAATTCAGCAAAAGAGAATATTCAAGATATCGCGGGAATAAGAGTTATTTGTAATTATCTAGAAGATGTCTATACAATTGAAAAATTATTACTTAGACAAACTGACGTAAAATTATTAAAAAGAAAAGACTATATAGAAAATCCTAAAATGAATGGATATAAAAGTTTACATTTAGTTGTATCTATTCCTGTATTTTTAGCGGAAAGTGTTCAAATGATACCTGTTGAAATTCAAATTCGAACAATTGGAATGGATATGTGGGCAAGTTTGGAACATAAATTAAGATATAAGAATTCTCATGTATCTACTGAACAATATGAAGAAAAGTTAAAAGAATGTTCAATAGAAATAACAAATGTAGAACGCAAAATGCAAGAAATGAATGATGAAATCTATCATGATACGAATAAAAGTATGATAAAAATAGACAAAAATTAATACATTTGGCACAAAGAAGAGCAGAAATTTCTTATATTTAAGGATATCTGCTCTTTTTTTATCATTTAGTATATAATAAATTAAAATCATTCAGGAATTAATATTGAGGAGTGAAAAAATGGAGAAAAATCCTAAAGTCGAAGCTTTTATGCAACGTGAAAAAAATGGAAAGATGAATTTGAACGATTAAGAGAAATTATACGTGAATGTGATTTAGAAGAAGATTATAAATGGATGCACCCATGTTATACATTGAAAGGTAAGAATGTTGTATTGATACATGGATTTAAAGAATACTGTGCACTTTTATTTCATAAAGGTTCATTACTTAAAGATCCTGAAAAAATACTCATACAACAAACAAAAAATGTTCAAGCCGCAAGACAATTGAGATTTACCAATGTAGATCAAATTAAAGAGCAACGAGATATTATTAAAGCATATGTTGAAGAAGCAATCGAGCTTGAAAAGTCAGGCGCTAAAGTAGAATTAAAGAAAACAGAAGAATATGAAATGCCAGTTGAACTACAAGAACAACTTGATCAAAATAGTAACTTAAAAGAAGCTTTCTATAATTTGACACCAGGAAGACAACGCCAATATATTTACTATATTAGCCAAGCAAAGCGTCCAGCAACACGCGTTAGTCGAGTAGAAAAATATATCGATCATATATTGGAAGGCAAAGGGCTAAATGATGAGTGAAGGTAATGAGAATATGAATGCTGTGCTTGAAGAAGTCGTGGGATTTATAAAGCGTTCTGACCATCAAATCATTATTAGAATTGGTGGACATGGTGGCTCAGGAAAAAGTACATTTTGTCAGGAATTAATAAAATGTCTAGATTCAAAAGATTACAACTTAATCAGCACAGATACTTATATAGTAAATTCGAATTTAAGAAAACATACAAAGGCGAAATATATGTATAACGGTATAGAGCATGAAGCGAAAGTAACGGCTTGTATGCCTGAAGCGCATAATGTTGATATTCTAGAACGCGATATACGTGCTTTACGTAATGGTATTGACATCATGACGATTGAAACACCGTGGCAACAATCTGAACGTTTAGATGCGACAAAGAAAGTAACAATCTTAGAAGGTATGACTACCACATTTATAGATTCCAAATGGGTTGATTTATCTATCTACATTTATACGGATAATGAAACTGAGCTGAAAAGAAGATTTAATCGTGATGTACATGTAAAAGGAATAGATATAGAATTTTTAAAGGCATCTCAAGACGAAAGACGTATTCAATATGAATTATTCATGCATCCTCTTCTTGAAAATTTTGATATTGTCATTGATCATTCAAATGATTTGTTCAAAATACTGAAAAATCAATTAAATTAAAGCTTTGTTTGATACAATTTTTAAATAGAATGATATAGTAAAAGTGTTAATTAATTTTAAGGGGGATTTTTTGTGGCAGATTCAGTAAAATTATTAAAAACACTTACAGATATTAATGGTATTTCAGGATTTGAGTATAATGTTAAATCTAAAATGAAAGAATACTTAGAACCTGTAAGTGATGAAATTATTGAAGATAACCTAGGTGGTATTTTCGGGAAAAAGAACGCTAAAAATGGTTCTAAAACGATTTTAATAGCGGGTCACTTAGATGAAATCGGATTTATGGTTACACGTATCGATGAAGATGGTTACATTAAATTCACAACAATTGGTGGATGGTGGAACCAAGTGATGCTTTCACAAAAAGTAACGATTACAACAGATGAAGGCAAAGAAATTAGAGGTATTATTGGTTCTAAACCTCCACACGTTTTAAGTCCAGAAGAACGTAAAAAACCTGTTGACGTTAAAGATATGTTTATTGATATAGGTGTTGATGATAAAGAAGCGGTTGAAGGTCTAGGTATTGAAATCGGCAATATGGTGACACCTTATTCTGAGTTTGAAACTTTAGGTGACGGAAACTACTTAACAGCAAAAGCATTCGACAACAGATTCGGTTGTGCGTTAAGTGTTGATGTATTAAATGAACTTAAAAACGATGACCTCGGTATTAACTTAGTTTCAGGTGCAACTGTACAAGAAGAAGTTGGTTTACGTGGTGCGAAAGTTGCTGCAAACAAAATTAAGCCAGATTTATCTATCGCAGTGGATGTAGGTATTGCTTATGATACACCAGGTATGAAAGGGGAAGATCACGAAACGAAATTAGGTAACGGACCACTTGTATTGTTAATGGATGGTACGAATATCGGTCACGTTGGATTTAGAAAATTCATCAAAAACGTAGCAAAAGAAAAAGGCATTGATGTGCAATGGGATAACATAACAGGTGGCGGAACAGATGCAGGTAGTATTCACGTAGCAAACGAAGGTACACCAACAATCTCAATCGGCGTTCCATTACGTTATATGCACTCAAATGTATCAATCCTTCATAAAGAAGACTACTTAAACGCAGTAAAATTAGTAGCTGAAATCGTAAAAGCATTAAACGATGAAACAGTTAAAAATATTATGTGGTAAGAAATCTTAAAGAATGATTTAAAAAAAGTACCAAGAAACGCATAATCGC
Organism: Mammaliicoccus sp. J-M41; assembly: GCF_022385935.1. NCBI lineage: Bacteria > Bacillati > Bacillota > Bacilli > Caryophanales > Staphylococcaceae > Mammaliicoccus > Mammaliicoccus sp. J-M41. The sequence continues at coordinate 47,070 of NZ_JAJNIR010000018.1, forward strand.
TTTCTTGGTACTTTTTAATATTTAGATTGATTATTATTTTACCATTTTTCATTGCCTATACTTTCAAAAGATACTAGTAATGTATTTTCAGGTTTTTCATTGTAATTTTCAAAGATATTTTTGATTGTCAAATCAGATATAGATTTCTTTTTTTCGAGTACAAGAGATTTTCTAGTATCTTTGTCTTCTAATACTTCTTTTGGTTGTATTTGTAATTGTTTATTTATATGTTTAGATGTGTTGTTGCTATGTTTATTTTCGATTAGTTTCACATAAACACCTCCATAAAATATAAAGTATTATACTATTATTGTATCATTTTGTATATGTATCCGATGATGAATATAGTATGTATATCAACTGTTATGACCAAGTTATAATTTGTTATTATAATAAAATAAATTTTAGTAGTATAGTAATCGTTTTATTGGGTTTATTTTTTGTTTGTAAAGCTTATAAATATGCTATATCATGATTAATAGAGATGGAAGTACTTGATTCATTCAAGTGATTCTTTTTTTATATTTATTGAATAAAAAGGAAGTGTAAATCATCGAAAAAGAAAAGAAAAGGTTACTTCGAAAAATGGTTAAACCATTTGAAAATAACAATTTAAAGAAAAGTACAATTCAAATTATAAACACAATCATCCCATTAATTGTGCTTATTGTTGTTGGCTTGGTAAGTTATCAATTACATTGGTCATTATCGGTCCTATGTGGTGTATTGGCATCTGGTTTTATTATTAGAACATTTATCATTTTTCACGATTGTTGCCACGGATCATTTTTGAGTAAGAAAAAGAACAATGATTTGTTAGGAAATATAACTGGGTTATTAACATTCTTCCCATATGAAAAATGGAGAAGAGAGCATATTATACATCATACGAGTAGCGGGAATTTAGAAAAGCGTGGTATTGGTGATATTTGGGTTATGACTATTGAAGAATATCATGAAGCTTCAAAGTTCACTCAATTTAAATATAGAATGTATAGACATCCGTTTGTGATGTTTATTTTAGGACCAATATTCCTTATGTTTATTTCAAACAGAATGAATGCTAAAGATGCGAAAGCTAAAGAAAAACGTAACACTTGGTTGCATAATATAATCTTGCTAGTTCTTTATGTCGGTATTTTCTTTATTGTAGGTGCAGTTCCATTTGTACTTGTATTTCTACCAATGCTGTTCATTGCAGGTATGTTAGGTATTTGGTTATTTTATATTCAACATACATTTGAAGATTCATATTTCGAAGAATCATCAGAGTGGGATTATGTAAAAGCCGCTATAGAAGGCAGTTCATATTATAAATTACCAAAAGTATTTCAATGGATGACAGGGAACATTGGCTACCATCATGTTCATCATTTAAGTCCAAGAATTCCAAACTATCAATTAGAACAAGCACACGAAAAGACACCACCATTACATCACGCAACAACCATAACAATTAAAGAGAGTTTAGAATCACTGAAATATAAATTATATGACGAGAAAAATAAATGCTTCATTACTTTTAAAGAATATACTTTAAGATTTAAGAGAACACATGCGTAAAAGTAATGATTTGAAACGGGACATTGAGCATGTCCCGTTTTTTTATTGTGTAATTAAAACCATACGCTATGCGTATGGTACAGTATGGTTTCACCGTTGTATTAAAAAATGCATCTCTACATGCTAGAATAATAT